>JAKQFZ010000582.1 GCA_029558215.1 Candidatus Omnitrophota bacterium | reverse complement strand
GCTGTACTTGCGGGCAACCCGCATGATTGAGGAACTGAACGCGCTCAAGGATGTCAACAATCTGCTGAATGAAACACTTGACATTGACCGCATATTGAAGGTGACCGCCGAGAGCGCGACCTATGTGACCGGTTCGGGCGGGGCGATTGTTCGGCTTCTCAGACGAAGCAAACGCACTCAGACATCGGATGTGACTGTCTCTCATTTTGTTGAGAACTACCCGAGACCGGTTGATCTGGATGATCGGGAAGGAAGGAACTCCGAACTGACCGCCAAGCAGGGCTACCCTTTGATGGAGACGTGGTCTTCAGAGGACGGCACCCGAGTCCCCTGTCATACGCTTTGCGTTCCCGTAGAGATTCAGGGTCGCGTTCAGGGGACTGTGAGCGTCTTCCGAGTAGGTTCCAAAGAGTCAGCATATACCTCGGAGGAACGGAGGCTTCTCGGAACGCTTCTCTCGTATGCCGCAACCTGCATCGAAAATGGAAGACTGTTTGAAACCGTGAGGCGAACTGAGAGGGAACTGCGCGATGCCCATCAGCAGTTGTTTCTTCGTGAGAAACTTGCGGCGTTGGGTGAGATGGCCGCGGGCGTAGCTCACGAATTACGGAATCCACTGGTGTCCATAGGAGGATACGCACGCCGAATCTGCAAGTATGTCAACAATCCAGACAAGGTGCAGGAGTGCGTCAGTATCATCACCCGAGAAGTGGAGCGTTTGGAGACTCTTGCCAGCGACATTCTGAAATACGTTTCGCCAAGGGAGCCTTCTTTTGCTGCGGTTGACCTGAACGTCCTGTTTCGAGACGTATTTCAGATGCAGCGTGAATTTGCCAATCGGAAGCCGGTGATTCACTTTCAACGGGATGTCAGCCCGGAGGCCACATACGTCTGGGCGGATCGAGAGCATCTTGAGACTGCGTTAATTGACTTGGTGCGAAATGCCGTCGAGGCATGTGTATCCGGAGGTTCTGTCATAGTCCGTTCCGAGCCTCACGAGAACGATCCAACACGAATCTATATTATCGTCCAAGACACTGGAACGGGTATTCCCGAAGAGACGCTTCAAAACATCTTCACACCGTTCTTCACAACCAAGACGACTGGTAGCGGTCTGGGTCTGGCAACCACAAAGAATGTCATAGATGCCCATGAAGGACAGATTGATGTGGAGAGTCGTGTGGGGGAGGGGACCGTGTTTCGGATTGCGCTTTTCAGACCCCCGCAACAAACCGATCAACAAGACAACAATGGAGGTTCACTACAATGAGGAGATTCCTGACTTACCTGTGCGTTGGATGTTTGCTGGTTACAGCGATCTGGGTTTGTGAAGGCAATGGCGAACTGCTGGAGTGGATCGTTGCCATGGTGGATGGCTATCCCATCACAAATGGTGAGCTGTTGGAGAGCGTCAATACGATCGCTTTGGAGATGAAAAGGCATCCATCGGAGCAGGAACTTCTGGAAATTCGCCAGACGGCCTTGGATCGAATCATTGAGGACAGGCTTCTGCTTGCCGAAGCCCGGAGACAGGGTATCAGCATTTCGGACAGGGAGATGGATGTGCTGACGCAGAAGGAATTTGCCACCATAAAGGGGCGCTATGATGACGAGAAATCCTTTCGAGAGATTCTCGACAGGATGGGACTTTCTGAGTCTGGCCTGAAAGCGAATCTCAGGGACGAAATGCAGCGCGAATACCTTATGAAAGGTCTGATTCAGCGTCGGGTCATCGCTTCAGTCCAGGTCAGCAACGAGGACGTTGAGAAGTTTCGTACGGAAAATCCCAAACAGTATGCTGAGTACGAGCAGGTGCGTCTCGCCCATATTCTTGTTCGATGCGCTACGGATGCCGTCGCTCACGACTCCAAGAGATGTACCGACATCTTGGAGACCCTGATTACCCGAGTTCGATCTGGAGAGGATTTTGGAGTGCTGGCACGCGAGTTCTCTGAACATGAGACGTCCAAGGAAAGTGGTGGCGATTTGGGCTATGTCAAACGTGGCGATCTGCTTCCCGAGATCGAGAACGCCGCGTTCGCGATGAAGGTCGGAGATATCAGCAAGCCAATCCGAACCAAACTGGGCTATCACATTGTCCTGCTCATGGACAGACGAGATCCCGCCAACTATCTGATCTCATTGAAGGCCAAGGATAAGCTTCAGGAGTACCTCGCGAAACTGCGCGAAACGGCACACATCGAAACCTTTCTTGAATCAGGAGCCAGTTCGTCCAAGTGACAAGCAGATCTTTTTTTGCCTGGCGGGTGTTCAGATGTTGGGAGAGGAGGATTCCAGAGTGAAGTCAACCTCGGACGACGCTCCTATGATCTTCTCATAGCATCGGTGAAAGTCGTCTAC
>JAKQFZ010000575.1 GCA_029558215.1 Candidatus Omnitrophota bacterium | reverse complement strand
AACTCAAGACTGAGATGGGTGCTGACATTCCCCGACCTTTACGACATCGGAACGAGCCATTTGGGTCTGAAGATTCTTTATTCCATTCTGAATGGACTTCACAATGTCTCCTGTGAACGTGCTTTTGCCCCTTGGGTGGATTTTGAGAAAGAACTACGAGTTCGAGGTGCCTGTCTGTGTTCTCTGGAGAGTCAGCAGCCTCTGTCGAGTTTTGACGTTGTCGGGTTCACACTCCAACATGAGATGCTTTACTCCAACGTTATCAATATGTTGGATTTGGGTGGAATTCCTCTGCATTCCCGCGATCGCGCCGAGAAGGATCCCCTGATCCTCGCTGGAGGCCCCTGTGCGGTGAATCCGGAGCCTTTGGCGGATTTCATTGACGCCTTTGTGATCGGCGATGGGGAGACAGCAGTCGTCACCTTGTCAGAGACACTTCTTCAGTGTAAGGCCGACGCGCTTGACAGAAAGGCGACTCTCGACCGGCTCGCGCGCATTCCAGGCGTCTACGTTCCCCAATTCTATGAGCCTGTCTGGAATGCAGATGGCACGTTGAGCGAGCTGGCACCGGTTGATCCCGCATATCCAAACCGCGTCAAGTCTCTAAAATGTACACTCAGAGGCCTTCCCTATCCCGTGGAACAGGTTATACCCTTGGTGGACTCAGTCCACGACAGAGCATCCATCGAAATCAGAAGAGGGTGCACTCGCAGCTGCCGATTCTGTCAAGCAGGGTACATTTCCAGACCGATTCGGGAACGCGATCCCGATGAAATTGCATACTTGAGTAAAAAAACACTTGAGAATACAGGATTTGATGAAGTCTCTCTGATGTCGCTCTCCAGCGGTGATTATTCCCAAATCCTTCCTCTTCTGAATGTTCTGCAGTCTGAACTCCAGTCAGTTCGAGGGCATGTGGTCGTTCCGTCGCTCCGACTAGACCGTGTCCCCGAGTCTTTTCTCAACGGTTTGTCGTCTGTCAAGCAGACAAGCCTTACGTTTGCTCCGGAAGCTGGCAGCTCGAGACTCCGAAAGGTGATCAACAAAGACCTCTCGGATGAGGAGATATTCTCGACTATCCAGCGAACCTTTAATTCTGGATGGAGTACCGTCAAGTTATACTTCATGGTAGGTCTGCCAACGGAGACAGAAGAGGATCTTGAGGCAATTGTCGAAATGGTTGGGAAGCTTCGCGGTCTCCTGAAACAGGGGGACAAGAAGCAGAGATCTCGGATGCTGCACATTTCCTTCGCCCCGTTTGTACCCAAGCCGCACACCCCGTTTCAGTGGATGCCACAGATGCCGATAGAGGAGATTCGTGGCAGGATTGGCTACCTTGGCAGACGCCTCAAGAAGGCCAATGTCAAGGTTCATTGGCATGACCTTCGGAAGAGTTCTATCGAAGCCGTTCTGACCCGGGGTGACAGAAGACTTGGCAAAGTCTTGCTGGAAGCTTGGCGTCTGGGTGTCAAGATGGATGACTGGACAGATTGTTTCCAGCCGGATCTTTGGGATGAAGCGTTCAAGAAGGCAGGGATCTCTCCTTCTTTTTACGCAAACAGAGAGCGCGGGTCGTCCGAAGTATTTCCCTGGGATGTGATAGATGTCGGAGTCAGCAAGCGATATCTCTGGCGCGAACAGGAGAGAGCGCTTCGGTGCGAACTGACACAAGACTGCTTTCATGACGCATGCTTGGGTTGTGGTGCCTGTACTCCCACTTTCCGTACGGATAAGGCATCTGCACTTGTTGAACAGAGTGAACCTAGTGTTGACGTGACAGAAAGATCGCCATCTGGTCAAGTAGATCTGCTTAACGAGTCGCCTCATTGGTTCCGCGTTCAATTTGGCAAAGGAGAGCGCTCACGCTTTCTCTCACATTTGGAACTGCAGCGATTTCTGATCCAAAGTCTTCACAGAAGTCGTCTTCCTCTGAGAATGACGCAGGGCTTCAAACCAAGACCTCGATTGAGTCTCGGTTTGGCAACGCCTGTTGGAGTTTTGAGTCATGCAGAATACCTTGACATCGCCCTAGATATCCAGGTAGACAGCCACGTTGTCCTCAAGCGGCTTCAGCGTGCCTGGGGTGAGGTTTTCCATATCAGGGCAGTTCGATATCTGGGAAGAAAGCATTTCTCCTTGACAACGCAATCCTCTGCCATCCTCTATAGGATTAGGTTCGACAGGATTCTCCCCTCAGAAATTGTGAGAGGACTCATTGCCTCGGTCAGCAGCAATGCTCTGAGGCCTTCATTCGCGGCACAGAACAGAATGGAGGATTCTCAGCACGAGAGTCCATCTCCTCAGGAGTCGAACCGGGCAAGCCGCGAGAGCGGCGAGGGGCAGAAATCCAATCTCGTTACTGGATTCGGCTCCCAAACGCGAGGTCGCACTGAAGAGCCAGAGGATTCCGAGGACCAGGATTTCGTCAGCCCTGTCCTTCTTGATAGAACAAGAGACAATAAGGCTTTACTTGACATAGTTGATTGGATTGATATGATATATAGTTTGCCGGTTCGAGAAAGAACCGAATTGGAGATGTCTGTTCGAGTCCGCGATGGAAGAACGCCAAAGGCACGAGACCTCTCGGCGTGGATTTCTCTGTCGCTGAGGCAGCTTGGTTTTCAGCCATCTTCCGAAAGACGACTCTGCGACGAAAAAGCGCTGTTGTCGTCTGTAGATATGATTGAGAGTGCAGACAGCCTCTGTGCAGAGGGCGGTCTGTTTACTCTGGAGAAGGTGGAGGTTTTGAGTCGGACACCTGAAGGTGATTTGGTGTCTTTGATGGATGTTCCAGTGCCAGAGGCTGGAGACGGCGGGTCTACACCCGCGGGCACGTGGGCTATGCCCACTCCCGTGCGGTGCTTGCTCACAGAAGAGACGACTCCGTCCTGAGGAGGCAAGCGCCTGCAGGTGTGCGGGCTATGCCCGCTCCGACCAACGCCTGTTCATTGGAAGAACTAGACTTCTTCGAAGTCTGGTTTCCTGGGAGTTTTATCTTAAAGGAGCAGGTCTTCACCCACGGGCATTCGGGCAAAGTCCAGTGCGACGGACAAGAGTGGAAATGAATACCAGAGTTCTGGTCAGCATAGACAACTACGAAACACGGGCGGCAATTCTCGAGAATTCCGTGCTGACCGAATATCTTTTTGAACGAAATGAGCACAGGCGGATGAACGGCAATATCTACAAAGCCCGCGTGTGTTCAATCATTCCTGGAATGCAGGCTTCATTTGTGGACATAGGTCTGGGTCGAAACGCTTTCCTCTTTGTGACGGATGTGGTTGCCCCTACCTGGTCGGGCTATCGGGATATGCTCGAACTCGATGGAGAAACCACGGAGCTGGATGAAGAGGAGATAGATGAGACCTGGCATCATGATGTTCCCCTTCCCGATCTTTCCATAGAGGATCTCATGAAGGAAGGTCAGGAGATCCTGGTTCAAATGGAGAAGGAACCCATCGGGGACAAGGGTGCCCGAGTGACAGCAAACATTTCGCTGCCCGGTCGGTTCGTTGTCTTGTTGCCCAACTCCAGGCACGTCGGCGTGTCCCGAAAAATCTCCTCGTTGGAGGAGAAGCAGAGGCTCCGTGACATTGGCAAGCAGATATTGCATGAGGAATACGGCTTGATTCTTCGAACCGCCGCAGAAGGAATCTCAGCGGAGTTGCTTCAAGCGGATATGGAAGGCCTGGTTCGTCAATGGGAACGTATCAAACGCAGTTCAGATGAGAGTCGAGCGCCTGCGCTTTTATATCACGAGATGGGACTGGCACAACGAATCCTCAGGGACTGCCTGAACCACGATTCGGCTGAATTCATCGTGGATAGTCCTGGGCTCTATGAGCAACTGCGTGACTACGCCCATGTGCTTCGACCGGATCTGGACTGTCTGGTGACCCTCTATGAAGGACGGGCGCCACTCTTGAGAGCACATGGAATCGAAAGCGAAGTCGAAAAACTTCTCGAGCGCAAGGTCTGGCTGGACTGTGGCGGACACATCGTCATTGACGAAGCGGAAGCCCTGACCGTCATAGATGTCAATACAGGCAAGTATACGGGCGACCGCGATCTTGAGGAGACCGTGCTTCGCGCCAACTTGGAAGCAGGCCAGGAGATTGCCCGGCAACTACGACTTCGAAACATCGGTGGAATCATTGTTATTGACTTCATAGACATGAAACAGAAGGAGAATTGGGACACGCTGATTGCGCACCTGGAGTCGTTTCTTCAAAAAGATCGGGCGTTCACCCGGGTGTTGGGGGTCACCGATCTTGGACTTGTTGAGATGACCCGAAAGCGTGTTCATAAGAGCCTGGGTCGCTCTTTGTGTCAGGCGTGTCCATACTGCAGGCGCGATGGCATGGTTTTGTCCGCACAGACGATGGCGATCAAAGCGCTCAGGCGTCTGGAAGCCATCACGGACGAGCAGCCTGGCAAATCCGTTACCCTTTATGTTCACCCGGCGGTGGCGGGACAGGTGCATCAGGAGTTCGGTTCAAGTTTGGAAGCAATTCGAGCTAAGACGGGCAAGGACGTGGATGTTGTTGGCCATGAGCAGATTCACTTTGAAGAGATTCGGCTCAAGCCGGTGGCCGCTTCTTCGGAAGCCGTTCTGAACCTGTCGCTCTGAACAGATTTTGTTTTTGGAGGAGAGAGTGTACGCGATTATTGAAACAGGTGGGAAGCAGTATCGGGTTTCTGTTGGCGATCTCATTGACGTCGAGAAACTGGCCAATGAGCCTGGAGACAGCATCGAATTCGGTCGGGTGCTGCTGGTCAACAAGGGAGAACAACCTGAAATGGGCACTCCCTGCATCGAAGGAGCCAAAGTCATTGGCCGTCTGATCAGTCAGGGCAAGGCACGCAAGGTGATCATCTACAGGTACAAGCGCCGCAAGAACTACCGTCGCAAAAAGGGTCATCGTCAACCTTTTTCTCGGGTTCGCATCGAGCAGATCGTCGCCTAACTTTGCGTCTGCCACAAAGTTTCGGAACGGTGAACCGCATTCATTGTGTGGATTGCTGTCCTACAGAAGTGTCCGCCCGGAAGACCTCGATCTCCAGCCCGCACGTTCACCGTGCGGGTTGTTGCTTATAGGTGTGTTTGCCCGCAGGACGCGTGGTCTGTACACTGACTGTGCGAATTGCTGCTGAGGAGTTGTCTGTTGTTCGTTGACCGAGTCAAAGTAAAGGTTCGTGCTGGATCGGGTGGCAACGGATGCATCAGTTTCCGACGCGAGAAATATGTGCCCCACGGAGGCCCGGATGGTGGTGATGGGGGGCATGGGGGAAGTATTTACTTCCTGGTTCACCCCGGCGAGACCACACTTCTGAATCTCCACAGCCGACCCAGTTACAGGGCATCTGACGGTGGTCATGGTCTGGGCAAGTGCATGCATGGAGCCGACGGTCAGGACATCATTCTTGAGGTTCCCCCCGGAACCGTGGTGCACAATCGAGCCGACATGAGTCTCATCGGGGAATTGCTCCGAGAAGGGGATAGACTTCTGGTGGCGCGTGGGGGAAGGGGAGGCAGGGGAAACACACATTTCAAGACGCCTGAGCGACAAGCTCCTCGCCGTGCCACGCCGGGCGTTCCCGGTGAAGAGCGCGAGCTTCTGGTTGAGTTGAAACTGGTGGCTCAAGGCGGTTTGGTGGGTTTGCCCAATTCGGGTAAGTCAACACTCCTTCGGCGTTTGACTCGCGCTCATCCGAAAATAGCCAACTATCCATTTACGACGCTTCACCCAGTTCTCGGATCTCTCTCCTTGCCGGATGGCAAAGGACTGATCCTCGCCGATATCCCTGGGATTGTTCAAGGTGCTCATGAGGGGGTTGGGCTTGGTTTGGAGTTTCTTCGGCACATTGAGCGGACAGTTTT
>JAKQFZ010000573.1 GCA_029558215.1 Candidatus Omnitrophota bacterium | reverse complement strand
GTAATCAGAGAAGAAAAGGAAAAAGTAATCAGCAGGCTTAAAATCAAGAATTTTAACGCTGAAGATCTTGTTGAAAAGATTATTTTACTTGATGACAAAAGAAAGGAAAATCAGTTTGCAAAGGACAATTTGCAGAATCAGTTGAACGACTTGTCGAAATCGATTGGACAACTATATGCACAGGGCAAACGCGACGAAGCTGACGCATCGAAACAAAAGACTGTTGAATTAAAGGAGCAGGTTAAAGAATTAGAATCTTTGCTTGCAAGTACCGAAACCGAACTTAATTCTCTAATAGTATTACTTCCGAATTTACCGCACGAATCTGTTCCAGGAAGTCTGCGAGCGTGAAGGATTCCTCCTTGAGCTTCTTCTGCATCTCCATTGCATGTTTGGCATCAATGGCCTTTTCAGCTTTCTCGATCAGGGTCAGAACGTCACCCATTCCGAGAACTCTCGACGCCAGACGATCGGGACGGAATCGCTCCAATTCGGTGATCTTCTCACCCACACCGGCATAGTAGATTGGCTTATCTACGATGGATTTGAACGAAAGGGCAGCGCCACCGCGACTGTCTCCGTCCAACTTGGTCATGATCCCGCCGTCAATGCCAAGTGTTTCCTGGAACGTTGCTGCCTGGCGAACCGCATCCTGACCGGTCATCGCGTCCAGAACCAGCAGTGTATAGTTGGGCTGCAACGCCTTCTTCAGCCGAACCAGTTCGTCCATCATGTCCTGATCGATGTGCAGGCGACCAGCGGTATCCAGCAGCAATGTGTCCACGCGGTTTTCATCTGCCCACCGAAGCGCCTCTCGACAGATTCGAACCGGATCCATCTCCCCTGGGATGGTGAAGACAGGGACACCGACCTGCTGTCCCACCGTCTGCAGTTGTTGAATCGCTGCGGGGCGATAGACATCTGCCGCAACCAATCCAGGGCGACGGTTTTTTTCCTGCTTCAGGTTCAGTGAGAGTTTTGCTGAAGTGGTTGTCTTGCCTGAACCTTGAAGACCAACCATCATGATGATGGCACGTTGGTCAGACTGAAACTGGAGTTCGGCTTCCTGTTCCCCAAGCAGCCGAATCAACTCGGAATGGACGATCTTGATGACCTGTTGGCCTGGCTCCAGACTCTCCAGAACTTCCTGGCCAACCGCCTTCTCCTCGACGGCACGGATGAAACTCCTTACCGTTCGGTAGTTGACGTCTGCTTCCAGAAGCGCCAGGCGGACTTCTCCCAGTGCTTCCTTGATATTCTCAGGGCTGAGACGGTGCTTGCCCGTCATTTGCCGGAAGATGTTGCTCAGTCTCGTTTGTAGATTCTCGAACACGTGGTCTTCCCAAACTCCGGAGCAGATGGCCGATGGCGATCTGCTCGAGCTCTACTCCATTTCCTATGATGAACTGCCGGTGCCATTCACCGTTGTTTGTATGAGTTCTTCCAAGTCGCGCAACTGCTTGAGTACCTTCGAGTTGTCGTACAGGGGCGTCTCCTCAAGGTCAAATCTTATGCTTCGGATTATCTCCTGCGACTTCCCAGCAAGATCAGCTTGCTGCACGGCCGGACCTGAAGGTGGATTCTCGTTGAGATGGAGGTGTTTCTCATACTTCCCAAGTGAGCGTTTGCCTTTGTTGACAGCATCGTGTACCGCCTGACGAGTGATGTGATGCATTTCTGCGATCTCGGACAATGACAGATCCTCATCATAGTGAAGCGCAAGAAAGACCTTCTGCTTGTCGGGCAGCAACTGCCCGTAAATGTCCAAGAGCTTCGACCACTTCAGTCGCGACTCTACCCGTTCTGGGTCAAGGAGTAAGTCTTCGTTCATAGCACTCTTTACGAATTTTGTGCCTGTAAAGGCAAAACGCTTTACAGATGAGAGCACAAATCAGAGAACTTTGTCAAGGTCTGTTTTGGATAATTGGAGAAGTGAGGCGAGTGCAGATGGTGATTTGCCATCTCCTAATAGGCTTTACTGAGGACGTCACGATAGACAGATTCGGTACCTCGAACCATCTGTTGCTTCGAGAAATGGGCAACGGCTTTCTGTCGTGCTGCCTGCGCCATCTCGGTCGTCGTCGAGATGTTTGACCAAACACCGGCTATCGCTCTCGCAAGAGCATCGGCATCCCCTGGTGGGACAAGAACCCCTTCGACACCATCCGTGATTGCTTCCGGAACACCACCCACGTTGGTAGCGACACAGGGGATTCCCCATGCCATTGCCTGGAGCAGCGATGTGTTCAGGCCTTCAAAAAAAGAAGGGAGGACAAAGAGATCGGTATCTGAATAGACCGGAGTGAGATCTTTCACAAAACCGAGAAGGAAGACTCTTTTCGAAAGAGAGAGTTGCTCAATCTGTGCTCTGAGCTTCTCTCCCTCTGGACCGTCTCCAGCAAGGACGAGGACAGAATCATTATGTGTCTCAGCGATCTTTGCATACGCCTGCAGGAGAATCTCATGACCCTTGATTCGGGACAGCCCTCCGATGGCGGCTATGACTCGCATTTGGTCTGGGAGATGCAGCTGGGCTTTGAGAAGGTTAGTGCCTTTGAGTCTCATGTCAGGCTCACTGGCGTAGCAACTGGGTACAACCGTGATGCAATCCTCAGTGACGCCGTGAGCCAACACAGTTCGGGCAGAAGCATTCGATATGGCGATATAGTGATCAGCCCCGTGGCGGTATTTCCATTTCGAGAGGATCGTTGGCCTGCCGTCAAAGGCGACCCTTCGGGAGACGACGATAGGTGGACGTTCAGGTGTCTGGGCGGCGAAAAGTGCTCCTATCGAATGGGCTCTGGAATCGTGAAGATGCAGAACGTGAGCTCCTTCGTCCCGGGTCACTTTGTCAAGAATGCGAACAACGCGAGGCATGGTGAGCGTTCCAAAACGTGCCTTTGCGACGGAAGCGACGCCTGCTTCCGAAGCGCGTTTTGCCAAGGGGCAGTCCTCTCGACAGACAAGGATGTTTCGATGACCTATCTTACGAAGACCCTCAAGAAGCATGAAAACCTGAGCCTGTCCGCCCCCCCAGGTCTTGCCGCAGTCAACATGAACTATGGTCAGATTCTCCTGCATTCAATGCTCCTTGGTCGTCTCTGAGGTTCTGATCTCATCACCTGTCTACTGGAACAGTGTCTTGCTCCTAACGCTCAGGTTTGAACTGGAGCTCGTAGAGCCTTCTGTAGATAGGGTTGGACTCAAGTAGTTGCTCGTGTTTCCCGATACCTGCCACCTTTGCCTTGTCCAACACAATGATCTGGTCAGCGTGAAGCACTGTGGAGAGACGGTGCGCAATGATAAAAGTGGTTCTATTCAGTATCAGGTTATCCATGGCTTTTCGGATCAACAACTCGGATTCCGAGTCGAGAGACGAGGTGGCCTCATCGAATATGAGGATGGGCGGATCTTTGAACAAGGCTCTGGCGATCGAGATGCGCTGCGCCTGACCGCCCGAAAGTTGGGCTCCTCTTTCGCCTACCATCGTGTCGTATCCATCCGGAAATCCCGTTATGAAATCGTGAGCATTGGCTAGCCGAGCGGCCTTTTCAACATCTTCCTGTCTTGCATTGTCACATCCGTAGGCAATGTTACTTCGAATAGTGTCGTTGAAAAGAATCACGCTTTGAGGCACAAGGCCGATCTGTGTGCGCAGAGAATTGAGTTGCACTTGTCGGATATCCCTGCCATCAATGGTTATACGACCATCAGAGACATCGTTGAATCTCATCAGAAGATCCATGGTTGTTGTCTTGCCGGCTCCACTGTGGCCAACGAGCGCGACAGTCTGGCCTCTTGTCACCGAGAAGGATACGCCGTCC
>JAKQFZ010000570.1 GCA_029558215.1 Candidatus Omnitrophota bacterium | reverse complement strand
TGCTTTGACACTGGTGATCCTGCCGCTGTTGTATTGTCTGCTGAACTCCGATCAGTCACAAACAACTCAGCCTTGAATCCATATTTGATTTGTGGATAATGGAAACATGAACATCCCAAGCATAGTGGTTACAATTCTCATGGCACAAATGGCAACTGGTCTGGCAAAACCTGTCGAGGATGGCGTCTGGATTCGTCCTGCTTTTGAGACGGATTCAGAACCTTACTGGGCAATCAAGAACGGTATTGGCATATCACTCTGGCCTCGCACTCCGGTCAGAGGTCTGATCGGCATCCATGCACCCTATCTGGGCTTTCCCGAAGGGAGGGTTGTCAATTTCGTTGCCATCGAACCTTTGGTCAGAGGAAGGCGAGGTTACTCCGAGATGGAACGAAGCGGACTCGACGACAGACAAGGACTCCGCCTGTGGTCGGCCAATGAATTGAACGAGTCTCCGGAAATCAGCGTGCCTCATTTCCCCGCAAAGGGAGTTCTGAGCGAATTGGATGGGGTACAAACACTGTCTTTCTATGTCTACGCTGAGCCTTTCGGAAATGGTGCCAGACCGATTGTACAAGTTGTTCTGCGCCAGGATCGCCCACATGAGGTCACGTTCAGAACCTTTGTGACAACGGACAGCGCTCCCATGGATGCCTGCATTCTAACGGCTACGATGGGCAACTACGGAAGGCTTCGCCGCCTCTGGCTCAAGGATGAGATCGTACTTTCAACCGATCTCTGGCCTCAGTTCGCTCCTGAAAACGAGAGATTTGCACCTCATCATCAATGGCCGTTGGAGAAGATTCGCGTCTTCGATGATGAGGCCTGGGTAGCCGCTTCTCCGAACGAGTCCGATTTGGTCGAAGTGGACTATGTTGAAGCGGTTCAGTGGTGGTGGAAGTATACAGGCACTCCAGCAACGCATTACTGGCGCAAGCCACAACCTCACTCAAGTCTGATGACACGTGTGAACGGACGATCCAATTACTACGGTGGACGTGGTTCCAGGATCCCAGGTGGAATTGCCTATGAGAACTTTGAGCTCCAGGAATCGTTCACCAAAGGCGCCGAGTTCAGTTTTGGAGTGACACCCGAGACTCCGGAAGCCTTGGGCTTCGTCTCTGGCATTGCACCATCACAAGAAGATCGCTCAAGGATGTCGAACACGAAAGAGAACTTCGTTGCCGCATACATTCACCTGCAGCGGTGTTACAGTGCCTCGGATGAATTTGAAAAGCGCGAGCAGTCCATCGGCAAACAGTTAGACCTTCTCAAAGAAACGGGCATACGAATTGTGATGCCCTATGCCACAAGAACAACCGGAGCCGCCGAATACGCCACAGACATTGTCCCTGTGCGCACTGATCCAGAATGGGACTGTCTTGCAGCCTTTGTCCGTCAAGCCAGAGCACGGGATCTGAAGGTCTATCCCACCGTATGCGTTTTGACCTCCGGAAACGATGTCCCGGACGGCATCCTCAAAATTCATCCGGAATGGGCAGTGCGATCCACAGAAGGGAATCCGCTCGGTCAGATATCCCCTGCTCATCCAGAGGCAAGGGAGTGGGTTCTCGCTATGCTTGAGGAGGTAGTAACGAAGTACCAGACGGATGGCATCCTGCTGGACTACCTGCGCTACCCGAACAATCGACACGCTCGCATGGATCTGCTCTCGGAAAAGGAGTTTGAGGCGGAAGTCCGCGCAACAGAGGGATCGGCTGTCTTAGATTCTTCACCATTTCTGCTTCTCGAGTTTAAGCAGCGCAAGCTTACCGAACTGGCCGGAATGATCAGCCAACGACTGCGCACCGTCCGTCCTGGAATACACATCGCCATGTATACCTGGGGGCCACATGTAGTCAGCGGTCATCCTGTCGCCCAAGACTGGCCAACGTGGGCAAAGAAGGGCTACATAGACAGTGTCAACGTCTCAGGCTACTGCTTTCCAGACAACTATGGAGATAAGTACCTTGAGGTCTATGAACAACGCCTTGTCCTGGCCAAACAGATGCTCTCGGAAGCCAGTCCTTCCTGTGAAGTCACTCTCTGCCTGGGTGTGAAGACGAGTCACGGCGAAGTGAAATCCGCTGACGACATCAACACCTATCTGGAGATCGCCAAGAAGCATGGCTACAGAGGAGTCTCCTTCTTCACCTGGTCAACCTTGCTGAAGCATCTCGACGGTTTTCAACAGAACCAGTATCTGGGAAGATTCCTGGAATAGGGCTCTCACAGACAATCTCTCAAGGAGAGTCAGATCACTTATGAACGCCTCTCTAATAAAATACTTCAGTTTATCAAACATAAAGCTTGAAATCTGAGAAAGAAGTGGTCTAATCTTAAGATGCAGAGCATTTGCCTCAAGACAAATGCTTCTCTGATATGTATCTGAGCCGAATCGGCTGGCTGCAATATGAGCGAACGGGCAGAAATAAAAAAAGTAGTTTACAACGAAGGTGGAGTTCAACTGAAGACTTCTCATGACGGTCTGTGTGCTTACGTCCGTTTTCTTGAGAACTATCCTGGTAATCTTGACCTTCGCTCCTTTCTGATGCTGCTTCAGCAGCAGTCCATTCGCAATGGTCTTCTCCCTGATGCCATCAAGAAATCCTTGGAGAGCAAGGACAGGGACACAGACATTCTCATTGCGCGAGGTACTCCACCAGTCCATGGAATCAACGGTTCGGTCAAGTACACCATTCCCCCCGATGCAATACGTGCAGCGCCCAGACTTAACCCTGACGGCAAAGTGGATATGAAGGAGCTGCAGGTTCTCCACAATTTCCACACCAACGATGTCTTGGCAGAACTGATTCCCCACACTCTGGGAATTGCTGGAAAGTCGGTATCTGGCGAACCCATTGAACCACAACCTGGCAAGCCAGCCACACTCACGGTGGGCAAGGGAACGATGGTCTCGCCCGACCGAACCAAGCTCGTTGCCGCCAACGATGGTGCGCTTGTGTACCACGAAGGGATTATCTGCATCTATCCGGTCTTCACCGTCAAAGAAGATGTGGACTATTCGGTCGGCAACCTTGACTTCGTCGGGACGATCTTCGTCAAGGGGAATGTGCTGTCCGGTTTCCGCGTCAAAGCCGAGGGAGATATCTCTATTGATGGCCTGGTAGAGGCCGCACAGATCTTTGCCGGCAATGAGATTGTCATCCGAGGCGGTGTACAGGGTGGCGGGCGTGCGATCATCGAAGCCGGAGGCAGCATCTACGCGAATTTCATCAACGACGCAAAACTGCGTGCGGGTGAGAAGATAGAAACCCGTGGCTCCATCATGCGTTGTGAAGTTTTTGCGGCCGATGAGATCGTTTCCCCCTCCAAAGAAGGGGAAATTGTTGGCGGAAAAGTGATTGCCGGTCGAAAAGTCCAGGTGCAGAATCTGGGCACGGCGCTGGGCGTCACCACCTTCATCGAGGTGGGCACCGATCCAAGCATCGTCAGCCGCCTGGAGACACTTCAGGCTCTCTTGGCAGAAGACCAGGAGGCATTCAAGCAGATCGCCCAAACGGTGGACAAGATAAGAACTCTCGAAAGACGTATAGGACGACTGCCTTCCCGAAATCAGAGGGAGTTCGAAGCCGCTCTGAACAACCTGAATACGCTTCGAGCAAACATCGAGTTGGGTCAGAACGAGATCACGAGACTGGAGCAGCAACTTGAAGCGATGAAGGAGAGTTCCGTATGCGTGCTAGGCACAGTGCATCCCGGTGTGGTTATCAAGATCGGGAAAAGCACGTTCAAGGTTGCCGAGGCCATGCAGGCGGTTCGTTTCCAACTGCAGGATGATCGCATTCGAATCAGCGCACTCTAGACCTCTTCTACAGGCACGGTACCACTGCCCCTTTTTTGCGACTTCCCAGTAAAGCCGCGTTTGTGCTACGGTTGTTTCAGTGAGGATCTGGTATGCCGAAGAAGCAAGAGACAGTAGAGTTGCGTGACGTTCAGAGCCAACCGGCCGAACACCCAGTTGTCATCCACAAAGTTGGGGTTCGATCTGTCCCTTTTCCATTGGTTGTCATGGACAAGGAACATGAAGTCCAGCACACGGTTGCCCTGATCAATATGTACGTGGATCTTCCCAAACAGTTTCGCGGAACACACATGTCGCGCTTCATTGAGATTCTCAATGAATATCGAGGTGTTTTCGTAGTTCGCAACATCTACGCCATTCTCAAAGACATCAAGAAGCGCCTCAAGGCCGAATCGGCTCACCTCGAAGCGTCTTTCTCCTACTTCATGAACCGAAAAGCACCTGTCTCTGGAAGCGCGGGGCTGATGGAATTCCGCTGCCAGTTCATCGCCTCCCTGAATGGGGAAGGCAGGAGAGACTTTGTGCTCGTCGTGGAAGTGCCAGTCAACACGCTTTGTCCCTGCTCCAAGGAGATCAGCGTCAAGTCCGCCCACAACCAACGCGCCATAGTCCGGGCAAAAACCCGACTTCGAAAACTGGTCTGGATCGAGGATATCGTCGGCATCGTTGAAGAGTGCGCCAGTTCAAGACTGTTTCCAGTTCTCAAGAGAGAAGATGAGAAGTATGTGACTGAGCATGCGTATTCAAGACCCCGATTTGTTGAGGATATGGCGCGACAAGCCGCGGTGCGCATGGACGCAGACCCGAATATCCTTGCCTATCAGATCGAAGTGGAGAGTTTCGAGTCCATCCACAGCCACAATGCCTACGCTGAAGTCATCTCTGAAAACTGGGTCTCCCCCTGAACAGCAAGCCTGGTTCTGATCACCTGCTCCGCCGTCGAGGCAAGCCAGCGCTCTGCGTTGGAAAGAGACTCCTGCATCGAAACCGGCCCCGGCTGAATGGAGAAGGCCCCTGTCAGCCCAAAATCCAGAAGGCTCTCCCAACCGGGTTCCAAGACCCCTGCAAGGGCAATAACAGGAATCCTTCTTTGTCCTGCGGCCTGCGCAACGATGCCGGGCAGTTTTCCCATGCACGTCTGCGCATCGAGTTTGCCTTCCCCGGTAAGAACCAGATCACATTGCTCCAAGGCTTCATAGAATCCGGAAAATCTCGCAACAAGCCTGCTCCCGGACTCAAGACTCGCACCGACAAAGGCAGTCAGACCAGCACCCAACCCCCCCGCTGCTCCCGCACCAGGAAGATCAAGCACCCGTACCCCGAAATGTCTTTCGATAACCTCACCCAGACGCCTGAGTCCGCTCTCGAGTCGCTCGACCATCGTGGCAGTAGCCCCCTTCTGAGGTCCGAAAATCCTAGCAGCCCCAAGATCGCCCACCAGCGGATTGTCCACATCGCATGCGACAACAACTTTCAAATCAGAAAGTGATTGAGGGACTTGAGAAGCATCTATTCGACAGAGACGGGCAAGAGAACCGCCGCCCTCTGGCAGGGGTTTGCCCTCCTCATCAAGGAATTCATATCCCAAAGCCCGCGCCATCCCAGTCCCACCGTCCACTGTGGCACTTCCACCAATGCCGAGGACAATTGAGCGAACACCGTTTCGCATCGCATCAAGTACCAAATCGCCAGTTCCACGAGTGCTCGTGATCAGAGGATTCCGTTCCTCAGAAGGAATTCTCTTCAGACCAGAAGCCTCAGCCATTTCGATGACGGCCGTCTCACCATTGCCAAGGATCCCATAGCGTGCCTGAATGCTCCTGCCCAAGGGATCTGAGACAAGTGCTTCCACAATTCGACCCTGCGTTGCAGTGACAAGCGCTTCAACAGTACCATCTCCACCGTCTGCCAAAGGGACAAGAACGGTCTTTGCAGAAGCGGAAGCCCGCTTGACACCCCTTTCAATTGCCCGAGAGACCTGTGCTGGAGACAGACATTCTTTGAAAGCGTTGGGAGCAATGACAATTCGCAACTATTCTACCTCCTGGGAAAGCTGACTCCACAAAAGTCGTTTCTTCTTGGAAGCAAGCACCTTCACAAGCAGGTTACCACCTGGGAGCGCAAGTGAGCGGCTGGTTCTATTGCCTTGCCACAGTGAATGTGCCTGTGTCATTGACAGAACCGCTCAGGCTATAGCGCCCATTTATCGAGTTCAGACTCTGTACTGTTCCCTGCAAAACAAGGTAATTACCATTGTAACCCGAGAAATCGAAGGAACCTCCTACAACTCTTGGCTGAAAAGAGTAGGTCGAGATAAATGTTCCCCCCAGTTTCACGGTCGCCGTCTCCGCATCCAGAACCGTCATCGTGATGCTGGGGTTTCCAACCCCACCATCGCTGACTCCAAAGCCCGTCCAAAGCCCGACCAAGGAGATAGGAGTCGGGGATATCGTAGGCGTTCTGGTGGGTGTTCGGGTAGAAGTTGGGGTGTATGTTGCCGATGGGGTTGGCGTCATGGTGCATGTTGCGGTTGGCGATGCGGTTTCAGTAGCGTCCCCTAAATACTGGTGCCAGGCCAAGCGAAGCAGCAGTAGATCCGCTTCGTCAACGTACAAATCTCCATTTAGATCAGGGTTAAATGGAAAGGGAGTTCGAGTGGGTGTCGGTGTAGCCGTCTCAGCATGGGGAGTAATGGTCTGGGCAGAAGCGCCTCGCAAACATACAGACTGACCAAAGAAGACAAAGCAAGTTAAAATACTTGACAGAGCACATCTAGACATCAAGTTTCCTCCTTCTGCACAGGAGATACAGTGCTAAGGCCAAGTTGAGACTGCCCCATAACAGGAACAGAGATTCGGAATCAGGATAGCGGACGAACATCTGAGAAATGGGTGTGTTGCTGTAAAAAGTCGGAAGGCGCAACAGGTCTATTCCCCATGGCAGTGCTGGGAAGAAGATCGGATTGAGACAAAGCATTTTGGAGGCTATTTCGTTGCCTCTGTCTATGCGTGCCAGCACAGGGGCAGCCCAGAAGGGAAGGAACATGGAGAAAAAAGCCAAGGAACATGCAATCATTGAAGCTCGGTAAGGCCTGACACCCCAAAATACTATCACCAGAGCCAACTGCCCGAAACAACTCACCCAAAGCAGCCCGAGTAGAAGTGGGGACAATAAACTCTGCATTGTAATGCTATTTTGCTTTACGCAGGCAAAAGCAGATATGGAGAGCAATAGAAGTCCAGAGGCCGGTTCAAAACATCCTGCGGGAAATCTGAAAAGGAACTTGCTTGCATTCCTTTCTCTTGCGGCCAACTGGCTCGCACTCAAGGTTACAGTAACGAATAAGACAGACAAAGCAACAACATAGTAAAGCATAATAACTTGACATCTCAACGCAGCATTCAAACCACTACGATCCAATGTCTCCAATAACAGAAATCCCAGAGATGTCAGATAGAGCAAGAGCAAAGCAGATATGAAGACCGTGCGAGCAGACTTCCTCAATGAAGCACGCTCCTGTTTTGTTGATCAGACCCCTATGGCTTTGCACCTACGCGGTAGATATCACCGTTGCTTACCGTTCCGTTGGTAGGGTCATAGAATATGGGTCTGGATTCCGGTGGCGGCGTGTAATCCAATGTATCTTGATCAGGTCCATAGCTGATGAGAACCCAAAGCTCCGTCAGCTGTCTCGGTGAAACGCCTGACGGCTCATAGTAGTAGTGGACATAGGGTCCGAAAAGGTCAAAAGGTCCTCTCATTGAAGGCATCTGTGGACTGTAGAATACGTCTTCAGGAATCGAGGAAATATAGGCGATTGGAGTGGTCAGTCTCCAGGTGTCTACGGTTTCCGGCCCGGGTGGAAAGGGTGGGGGGCCGGGAGGATAGTCATTTCGGTCGGTTCGATACATCTCAAGAGCTTTGGCCACGGTAGCCATGTCTGCTTGCGCCCTGGAAACCTTTGCCCGAGTCTGGGCAGAGAGGAGATTCGGAAGAGCAATGGCTGCGAGAATTCCGATGATCGCAACAACAATCAGGAGTTCAATCAGAGTGAAGCCCTTCCAGGGCTCCGTCGGTCCGTCTGGTGAGGAAAGAAGTTCGGTGCCTCGGTGCATATTCATCGTTCTCAGATACTACGTACGAAACACACAGAGGTCAAGAGTCTTTCTATCATTGTTCGGTCTGTTGGAGACTTCGGAAGCAGGGACAAACAACGGCCGCAAAAAAAATGAGGCCGAAGCCATCTTCACTCGCAAAGGGGGGGAAACGTGGGGTTCATGGGGGAAAGAAGATGGCCTCGACCCCAAAATTGTAGTTCTTATCTAATCGGTACTTCTTACCTCTTAATCTCTTTTGTCTCGGTTATCTTGGCTCGTTCCCAGTAACCACCTGTAAAACGATGTAACTCTTTTTGAGTAACGCAACCACAGAAAACTTTTTTTTGGTTGCCCATCCTTCCTGTCAACTCTCTTCGGGTCAGAAACCCTTTGCCAGAACAACGACGAAGTATATATCACTCTCGATTGCTCATTTCAACTCTTTTTTTCAAAAACTCTCATCTTTTTTTGTTCCCAACAACTATTCATAGGTATCCCATACAGAAACCCCTGAATTCGGATAGGTTGGCGTCGGGAGTGGAGTGAATGTGAACGTTGGCGTCCCAGTCGGCGTTACAGTCGCGACCGGAAACACCAGACTGTCCTCAGCCAAGGCTGTCCAAACGTCATCCAGAAGTTGCGCCCTCATTGTCAGAGAACTGACGTCAGGGATGGCTGCAGTGATGCTTGTCCGATACTCTGTGATATTGCCCACTGGAGAGAGAAAGACGGCTGGATTCTGAGCCAACAGGCCTTCGGTTGTCCAGAGAGACAGGTGCAGCCTTGCCCCGGAACCTGCTGTGACAATGCGGTAGTCCAAGGTAACCGCTATTTCCTGAGTCGCGCCGACGATCATCGGGAAGACGGACTCCGGCGTTGTAGCCTTGATATCCAGTTCAAACCACTCGCTCGGTGTTGGAGTCAAAGTGATCGTAGGGGTGTTCGTCGGAGTGTTTGTGATCGTAAGTGTCGGGGAAGGTGTATTGGTGACTGTGAATGTCGGTGTTGGTGTTGCCACAGCAAACACCCTGCTGTTCGAGGCCAGAGTGTTCCAGAATCTATCAATCAGCTCGACACGCAACGTAACAGGTCCGTCGTCAGGAATAATGGCAGAGATGCTTGTCTGGTAGGTCTTCGGAGTCAGAGACGTCGAGAGGAATATCTTGGGATTCTGCTTCAAGAGCCCACTGCGAGTCCAAAGAGAGACATATAGATCCGCGCCCGCGTCAGGTGTTACGATGCGATACTCCAAAGTCACCTGGATGTTGGTCAGTTTCCATGTGACCAACGGACCGGAACTATCGGGACTCGTTGAAGTAATCTGGATCGAATACCATTCATTGGGTGTGGGTGTGGGCGTGGCTACTGGGAAATTGCCGGAGTCTCTTTCGAGAACCGTCCAGTTTCTATCAACCAAAGCGGCTTTTAGAACCACGTTACCCGATGGTGGCACAACCGCGCCAACATAAGCTGTCTTAATTCCCGAGGTTGCGGACAGAGGCATTCGAGCGCTTGATGCCAATATGCCCTGCGAATCGTACAGCAGAGCACCGTAGAAAACCCCTTCAGTACTGTCGCGAACATAGTACTGCGACGAGACCTCAAAATCCTGATAGACACCTGGGATAAGCACTGAGTTCAGTGGTGGTGTTGTTGAGTCAATGAGTACGGAGTATGCGACTGAGGTTGGGGGAACTGTGTTGGTCACAGTGACCGTTGGAGTCTGAGTTGGCGTATTGGTGATGGTAAATGTGGGAGTCTCTGTAGCCGTATATACCGGTGTATCCGTCGGAGTGTCCGTAACTGTAGACGTCGGGGTCTCGGTCGGCGTTTCGGTTACCGTGAACGTCGGAGTTTCTGTTGGTGTCTCCGAAGGCGTGTCGGTGACGGTGAAGGTTGGAGTTTCCGTTGGGGTATCGGTAACGGTGAACGTCGGAGTCTCCGTTGGCGTGTCAGTCACAGTAAACGTTGGAGTTTCCGTTGGCGTCTCAGAAGGCGTGTCACTCGGTGTAAGAGTTGGAGTCTCTGTCGGAGTGTCAGTCGGCGTTTCTGTTGGGGTTTCGGTGGGAGTCTCCGTTGGAGTATCTGTTGGCGTTTGTGTCGGAGTTTCTGTTGGAGTGTCCGAGGGTGTA
>JAKQFZ010000047.1 GCA_029558215.1 Candidatus Omnitrophota bacterium | reverse complement strand
TGAAAGAGCGCCTTCTCCAGATGATTCTCACGGTGACAGTTGTTTCTGTGTGTCCGGTTTATGCGCAACAACCGCCAGAACCACCCAAGCCTGATTTATACAAGACATCCCAGGAGTCCATCGCCAGGCTCAAACAGATTGGCGAATCTTTTCGCATGCTGGACAAGCGGTTGGATGAGATCCGAAATGATCTGGAAGCCTATCATGAACGACGTGAGGGATTCGGACGCGGCCCCGAATCCCGAGACTCACTCCTGCCAAGGATCTATGAGCGTCGTCAGAGGGGTTCCGGAATGGCGCAGTTGCACGAACTGGCGCGTGAAAGGATACGCGTTGCTCGCGAAAAGGAAGAGCTTTTCAAGGAAGCTCGGCGACTTTACGAAGAGACACTCGAAGGAATGGACAAAGAGATCGCCGATCTCCAGTCGCAACAGCCTTCGCCCGAGCAGGATCACAAGATCGAGAAGATTCTCCAGGCCAAGCGTGACGAACGCCTCAAATTTGAGAAAGCGGTACAGGACATTGCGTCTGAGGTGATCTCTGAGGCAACAAGACAGAGGCTGGGGCCACGGCTCTGGCAGGGAGAACGTCCCTCATTCGAGAGACGAGATCGCGAATCACCCGATATCGCCAGACGGGTGGAAGAACTCGAGAACCGCCTCGATCTTCTCGAGGATCTGCTGCTCGAGGTTGCCCAAAAGGTAGGTTGTGCAACCGATTTCCCCGCTCGCCAACGCATGGTTCCCGGTAGAATGAGGTGAAGCCGGGGTACTTCCCCCTCGCGCGTTTCTAACCAAATATCTCAGTGGTTCTGCGGTGACGAAATCGAAACATCCGATTCAGGACGCGTCGGATACAGACCAAGTCAATGAGAGCACCAAGAAAACCCAGCGGGAGCTCGTAGTCAACTTCATCTATCACCTCAGTCTGAATGCCATGCTGAACAAAGAGATGCTTGTGATGCCAGTATTGCAGTGGGCCAGACTCCTGGATATCCTCAAACCGCTCGGGCGGCATGCTCTCGACGATCTTCTTAACCCATCGAATGGAAAACAGTCGCAGAACTCGAAAATGCAGAATGATCTCCGCTCCCTTCACCATACGCTCGTGGTCTGATTCAGCCCAGAAAGCCATCTTCGGTGGTGTGATCTGCATGAGAGATTCCACCTTTTCATAGAAATCAAAGACTTTCTCACGTGGAGCGTTGACAATGCTCGAAAATCGAATCGTTCTCATCACTGGTACCTGCCGATTCAGTGTTTTCGGAGAGGTTAAGCTGAATCAGGAAACCGTACAAGCGCAAACAACCTGAGTTTCCTATCAAAGATTTTCGCGGTAGACCGACAGAGGAATGTGCGGTAAGGTTCTTTCGTCGGTGTTCTTTACCGAAGACACCACACAACATATACGAACCAGAGCCGATGCTGCGGTTTTGGTTTTCTATCAAGGGGCTGTCACCATGAAAGGTGTGATTCTTGCTGGTGGTCTTGGAACAAGGCTGCATCCGCTTACGAAAATTACCAACAAACATCTGCTTCCCGTCTACGACAAACCGATGATCTTCTACCCTATCCAGACCTTGCTCAATGCGGGGATAGACGACATTCTGCTGGTGACCGGTGGCAACAACGCAGGAGACTTCCTGAGGCTTCTTGGCAATGGTAAGTCCATGGGTATCAGACACCTGGAGTATACTTATCAGGAAGGCGAAGGGGGAATCGCTGACGCGCTCTCATTGGCCATTGAGTTTGCCGACCGAGAGAAGATCGTGGTTGTTCTCGGAGACAATATCATCGAGAAGAACATCAGGAAAGCCGTCGAGAGTTACCAGCGACAGGATCAGGGCGCTCGAATTCTTCTCAAGAAAGTCCCCGACCCCGAGCGTTTTGGCGTTCCTGAGATTGCTGGCAACAGGATACTCGCCATCGAGGAAAAACCGAAGAAGCCCAAGTCGGAATATGCCGTCATTGGTATCTACATGTATGATGAGCATGTTTGGGACATTATTCATACGTTGGTTCCCTCAGGACGCGGTGAGTTGGAGATTACGGATGTGAACAACGCCTACATCCAACGAAACCAGATGGCCTATGACGTCCTGGAAGGATGGTGGACGGATGCGGGAACCTTCGGTTCACTCTACAAAGCGACCTGCCTCGTCGCCGAAGGCGGGGCAAACAAGATTGACTGACAACAGCGTGGAGAGGCTACCTTGAGAGTTCTCGTCACAGGGGCAAGAGGAATGCTGGGCAGTGAACTCATGCCATTCCTTGCAGCACGCCATGAAGTATCTGGAACCGACATCCACGAATTGGATCTGCGAGACCTGGCAGCAACGCGTGATCGCGTTCAGTGTTTTTCTCCGAATGTTATCGTCCACTGCGCAGCCATGACCAAGGTGGATGCCTGCGAGGAGGATCCGGATGCGGCCTATGCCGTCAACGCGTTGGCAACCCGGAATGTCGCCTTGTGCTCGGCGGAACTTGGCGCATCGCTCGTTTACATCAGCACGGATTTCGTGTTTGACGGTACCAAGCAGGAACCCTACAATGAATATGATATGGTCAGTCCCGTCAGTGTGTATGGACGATCCAAACTGGCAGGCGAGCGATATGTCAGACAGTTTTGCCCAAAGAGTTTCATCTTGAGAACCGCTTGGTTGTATGGGAAAAATGGCTGGAATTTCGTGGACTGGGTGATCTCCACAATGAAGGACAAGGGACATCTGAGCATCGTCACAGATCAGAAAGGCAGTCCCACATGGACTTTTGACCTCTGTCGCCAGATAGAGACACTTTTCATGAGCGACCGATTTGGGTTGTATCATGCTTCCGGTCTTGGAGCAGTCACTCGATTCGATTGGACTCAGAAAATTCTGACGATGGCCGGGATAGACAAGGGTTCACTGCAGCCCATCACATCAGAACAACTGCCGCAGAAGGCAAAGAGACCGGCGAATTCCTGCCTCGATCTGATGGCACTCAGGCTGGAAGGTCTCTGCGTGATGCGTCCCTGGGAGCATTCCCTGGAGGATTACATCAAGAGCAAGGAGTGAATGCGTCAAATGGGTGTTGGAACCAAAACGCGATCTTGTCACGTATCAATTGATGTCAGTCGCTGCAAAGGATGCGGCCTGTGTGCCGAAGTTTGTCCCAAGCATCTAATCCATGAATCCAAGGACCTCTCCATCTATGGAGACCGGGTCTATGAGTATGCCGGAGAGGATGAATGCACCGGTTGTCTCTTCTGTGCACTGATGTGTCCAGACCTCGCAATCAAGATTGAGCGATGATCTCATGGAAATGTTCTCTGCTGGTGGTTGTTGCCCTGGTTGTGCTTGTCACCGTGGCAGGCGTCAGACCTAATGCACTTCTGATTCTCACCCCGCTTCTGCATTCTCGCATCCTACTTGCCGCTTTGTGCATCGTTGCGGTCTCAGTCCCCCTTGGAGACCTGCTGATGAGACGGCTCTTGTCCCAGCAGACAGATGACCACAGAGCGAGTCCTGACCTGGCGGATGGAGAATACAGCATGCTGCCCGAGGAAAAACTGCTGTTCGCCTCAGCATTCGGGATGGGCATCCTCTCCGTGCTGATGTTTCTTCTCGCCAGTGTTCATCTCTACAACAAAGTATCTGCCATCTGCCTGATGGGATGCGTCGCGATCCTGGGGAGAAAGACCTGGCGTCCTCTGGTCAACAGCCTGAAAGAGCGCTGTCTTGGTCTTCGCTTGAGCGCTCGCTCATTGCCGCTCATTCTCTCCGTCGCCATAGCGCTCTGCTTTGCCCTGCTTCCAACCGTCAACTACGATGCATTGGAATACCATCTGGGTGCCCAGAGTGAGTACATCCGAAACGGTGGTTTCTGTCTTCTCCCCTTCAATGTCTACTCCAACTTCCCCATGGGCGTTGAGATGCTCTATGGGCTTGGCCTGCTTTTCGGCGGCGACGGAGTACCTCAGGTTCTTCATTGCCTGTTTGCATTGCTGACAGCAGCGACAGTTTCATGTGCTGTGAGGAGGCTCTCCAAAACTGCGGCAGACGTATTCAGCCCTTTGGCCTTCTTGGCAACGCCTCTGGTGATGCTGTCCTGTGGACAGGCAAACATTGATCTTGCACTTGCCTTCTACTCCTCATTGGTGGTTCTTGCGCTGATTCTGTTCCCTTTCCCCTTGAACCGGCAGCAGAGCCTTTTCATAGGTCTTCTGTGCGGTCTGTCACTCGCAGCCAAATACACTGCCGTCGTACAAATCTGCTTCCCGGCTGCCTTGGCCTTGACCATCAGAACTGTGAAGACACGTTCCCCCAACAACAAGTCATTGATGATCAAGAATGCGCTTTTTTTTGGCTCGGGAGTGCTTGTGCCTTTTCTGCCATGGGCAGCCAAGAATCTCGTCCTTCAAGGAAACCCATTCTTCCCGCTTGCGTATGAATGGTTCGGAGCAAAGTTTTGGTCACACGAAGCCTATGCGCTGTTCCAAAACGCACATGCGTCAAGGCTTCATGGGGGAATCCTCCAGTGGTTCTCTGCTTTGGGAACAAACCTGCTAGACCTTGTTGCTGGACAGAAAAACTTGAGTGTCTTTGCCGTCGCACTCCCCTTGGCTCTGCTGAGAAAGCCAAGCCGCACATCATCTGCTCTGTGGGTATACGTCTTGAGCAGCTTTGCCGGATGGTTCTTGCTGACTCACTGGCAGGACAGATTTCTTCTGCCGCTGGTGCCCGCATGTGTCGTCCTGGCGATGGAGGCCTTTCACACCACCGCTTCTCTCACGCTCAAGAGCCTGGTGAGAATATGTATGACCAGTTTGATCCTCATCAATCTCTGGTACGCGTTTGCAGTTCTCAGTCAAGGAAATGCCTTCGACTATCTGACTGAAAAGACGGATCTCCACGAATGGAGAGCACGCGGACTGCCCCATTTCCAGGCCATTGATTTCATGAATGAATCTCTTGAAACCGGTCGTCATCATGTGCTGTTCGTCGGTGAAGCCAGAACCTACGGCAACGCAGTTCGCGTCGTCGCCAGCACGGTCTTCGACCGAAGCCCCTTCTTGGAGACAACCCAGGAATATGTCACGGCTCACGACAAAGTCCAGGCACTTCGGAACGCAGAGTTCACGCATCTTCTCTACAACGGCTACGAGATCAAACGCTTGCACGACACCTATGCGCCATACGGCTGGAGGATGGCTCCTGCCATCGAATCCACAATGCGCGAGATAGCTCCCCTGCTGAAGGAAGTCTTCCATGCCGGTCATCCCGGCCTGGAAGGAGTTTCCGTATATGAACTATCCAGATAGGCTGCCCACTCTCAGTGCATAGAGGTTGTGGGTTTCCTGAATCCACCAACGGTTGAGATTCCCGTGATCTTCCAGGAATCTTTAATGTTCTTCATTTCGAAGTGAACGGTGGTCACTATCTTGTCATCGGTGCCCACAACGACTGCGCTGCCGCTGGCGGAATTGCCACCCGACTGAATTGGCATGGTAAACTCGATTCGATCCACACCAGGAGTCTCATACGAGTTGATGTCTGCCAGAGCGTTCATGCCATAACCCTCGTTCTCAAATGCCAGAGCAATTCCTTGACGGTCATTGCGTTTGACGGCATTGAGATAAGTGGTCAGAGTCGAGCGTGGGGAATCCGTCGCGTACGTTGGTTCCTTTGCGGCGTTGCCACCTTCCTTGAGAACAGCGAAAACATAGAGAGCCGCGAAAATCAGCAAGAGAACGAGAACGAACTTCACTTTTTCATATCCTCCTGGTCTGCGATTTCTGCGAAGCCTGAAATCGCCAATCGCGGCGGCCAAAGCGCCGCATCTGCTGAGCCGCTCCCAAAATCCATGGAGTGGTAGTTAGAAGGCATTCTACTCCGATCCCCAATCGTTGGCCAGCAAAACAATTTGCAGCGAGAATCAGCTCAGTTACACAAGGGGGTGGTTGTCATTCTGAATGCAGCGACGCTCTGGGAGCGGAATGAAGAATCTCTCTTTACTGCAGCCGGTAGGATGGGTCGCCAGACCCATCAGTTGTCTTGCCGGGTGCCCTCTCTCTTCTCATGCTCCGAGTGACTCCTCTGGGTGCCAGCCTTCAGGTTCGCGAAGCGGCTCTGAGGGCTGCTGTTCTATCTTGAACCCATGGACTCATCATGTTGCCAAGTCTCTCATACTCCAGACACACGGTCAAATCCATCGCGGAGGCGGGGCATCTTGCCCGCTGTTCTTCCAAAAAAAAGTGGGCATCTTGCCCGCTGTCTCTTAATCTCTTTCGCGGGCGGGACGCCCGCGCCCCCTTATTCTGCGCGGCATAAATGCCGCCCTACATATTAGCCTCCGCTCACGGCGTTGGTGTTTCCGTCGCGGATTCCGTCGGTGTCGGTGTCAGAGTTGGCGTTGGGGACCAAGTCGGGGTGCGAGTCGGAGTTCGCGTCGGTGTTCGGGTGTTGGTTGGCGTGTAGGTGTACAGTGGCGTCGGTGTTCGGGTGGGGGCAATCAGGATCGCCGTCGGAAGAGGCGTTGTCTCCGCGCCCCAGCAACTCAGCAGAATCATCAAGTCCTCAGAATCCGTCTTTCCGTCACCATTCAAATCACCGGCTTTCTCAGGATGAATCAGAACGTCCGTCGAAGGCACTTGCCGGATATACACCGTTCCGTCCGCAGCAAACCAATCATCATTGGGACCGAGATCAATCCCATCCCACTCTTGTGGAGCGGTTGCTGCTATCACAGCAGAGGGCGAAATCTCACCGCGCTCATAGTAAATTTTCACACGCCCACCACCGCCACTGTAGCCGGGGTTACCACCTTCATCAAGTTCAGCCCGCTCGGAAGAAGCGGCTACACCTCCACGTCCCCCGTTCGCACTTATGACGGCACTCGAACCAATGCGCAGTTCTTTTGCCGTCAGGATGATCTCTCCACCACTGCCTCCACCACCGGCATTGTATAACAGCCAACCTCCATGCAACTTTGGCAGATAACCACCAGCCTCCTCGCCGTTCTTCCCATTCGCCTGCACTCTTCCTTCTATGGTCATCACATCCGCGCTGATCCATGCCCCTCCTCCTCCAGCGCCGCCGGTCCGCCCATCAACTGTAACCCACCTTCCAGGCTGAAAGTATCCACCGACATACCATGTCGTGTAACTAGCGCCGCGGTCCCCTTTTGTACCGCGGAATAGACTATACTCGAGCATATCGGCAGTTCCGTGCAGGCTCGAATCACCATAGATGCCTCCACCTCTCCCACCATAGGCACCCCCGCACCCTCGGGGCTCAGATCCAGGAAAGGAATTGCCTCCCGTCAGGACAGAAAGCAAAGAATCGGAGTCAACCAACAAACGGTTAACAACATAGCCATTTCCAGCAATCATGATCTCACCACCGTTCAATGCTTCGAAAACATCATATCTTCCCGGAATTGAACGGAGTTGCACCCCATCTGCCACAATACTGGGATATTCTTCTGCACAGACAACAGACGTTACAATTGTCAATAAAAGCATCATAGAGACTCTCATTCTTCGAAACATTATTGACACCTCCATTGCATTTTCTTTAGTTCTGTAGGGTGGAACGAGTCTGCGAGTTCCACCAGCCTCCTGCGGTATCATTCCTCAGCGATGCCGTTGTCAACCATCCAATCTGAGACTTCCGGAAAACCTTCGCGCCCATGAGTATAGAATGGCATCGGTGATATCTGTATGCAACCGAGGTCATTCGACCGGTGAAAACATTCGGAGTGGTGGAACTCGCAGACTCGTTCCACCCTACTCGACTCGACTGTGAAATAACCCGTGGGTCACGACCCACGCTACGACTCGAGACAAAGAGGCTGGACGCCTCTTCTCCTTTTGAGATCGAAAGAAGAATCAGACAGACAGACAGACAGACAGAGCAAGAGCCTTGCCAATCTGCTCAGAAACGAGAAGAATAAATCGGAAGGTCAGAAGATTTACGGAATTCCACGTCGTCTCCACCCTGCG
>JAKQFZ010000044.1 GCA_029558215.1 Candidatus Omnitrophota bacterium | reverse complement strand
CCCATTACTGCGCCCGAAATTGTGTCCACGGAAACATTCGTTACAAATGTCACATCCGGCACACGCCGGGAAGGGAGTCACAGCCTATGACACACGATGAGAAGATTCAGCGACAGATTGAGCTTGAACAGAAGTCACGGGGCGACGGAAAGGACCGCTACTGGCGGAATTACGACAAGTCGGTCAAGAAGGGACAGTTCTCTGCCACAGCCCCCGGCATAGACCTGATGCACACTATCGTCGGTCGGCTTGCGGAACGGATTGCGGTTTGGCAGAAAGACCGATCCCGTGCGGCAAGCCGGAATATGTCGCTCAAGCTGATGCTCGACAACTTCAAACCGGAAATGGTGGCGTTTGTAACAGCCAAGCTCATCCTAAACACCGTGACGAAGCGGGAATCCGTGCAGTCAACGGCAATCGCAATCGCCCGGTTCCTTGAGGATGATTTGAATTATCGGAACTTCCGCAAGGCAATGCCGAAGTACGTTGAGAAGGTTAAGAAGCATCAGGAAATGAAGCGGACGGACTACCGGACCAAGACGTTTGTCATGCGAAAGATGCAGAAGCAGAAAGGCGTCGATGAGGTTGAGTGGTCTATCGAAGAAAAGGCCCGGCTTGGGATGTACCTTGTCGAGATGTTCTGTGAAGTATCTGGTTGGGTAGAGCGTGTTACCGTCTGGACCGCAGAACGCCGGGAGAAAACACTTCTTCAACCGACCCCCGAACTTCTCGCATGGGTGAATGATGCTAACACAGCGAAGGAACTTCTCACGCCGGTCTATCACCCGATGATAGTTTCGCCGGTTGATTGGACCAACCCCTTTGACGGTGGCTATTACGACCTACCGTTGACGCTGGTGAAGAACAAGGACCGGGACAAAATCGGGCGGGCGTATCTTCAAGAGCTTGCCGGTAAGGATATGCCGCACGTTTATGAAGCGGTGAACACCCTTCAGCGGACCCCGTGGAGAGTCAACCGGAACGTCTTTGAGGTTGTCAAGCGGCTGTTCTTCTCAGATGAGTTCAAGGGCAACCTCGCCGGTCTTCCGCCCCGCGACCGGTTTGAAAAGCCTACCGCTGGTCCTGAGTTTTACACCGACATGGAGTACAAGAAAGCCCACAAGCGGGAACTTGCGAAGATTGAGGAACTGAACAATCAGCTTGACTCCAAGCGGATTGCTACGGCGGCTCAGATTGAAACGGCAGAGATGCTTTTGAATGAACCTGAGTTCTTCTTCCCGTATCAGCTTGACTTTCGTGGCAGGGTCTACCCTGTCCCGGCCCGCCTGAATCCTCAGGGTGAGGACTCGGCCCGTGGAATGTTGGAGTTCGCCAACGGTCTGCCTATCGGACGCGACGGCGGCAAGTGGCTGGCGATTCACGGTGCGAATATGTATGGCGTCGATAAGGTTTCGTTTGAGGACCGCGTGAAGTGGGTTCTTGAGAATGACCGCGTTATCGCTGAGTGCGCCATGTATCCGTTTGACAGTTTGGGGTTCTGGACGAAGGCGGACAAGCCGTTCCAGTTCCTCGCTTTCTGCTTTGAGTGGACGGCATACACCACGCACCTTGCAGAAGGGAAGTTCATGGACAGCTTCATCTCCCGGCTTCCGATTGCGATGGATGGTAGTAACAACGGTATTCAGAACCTCTCGGCGTTGGGTCGGGACGTGAACGCGGCGACCTTTGTCAATCTCATTCCCTCGGACGTTCCGCAGGACATCTATCAACTCGTGGCTGACCGCGTGATTGAAGCGGTGAAAGCCGACTACAACAACCCTGACCCCAAACGGCGCGCTCAGGCTTACGGTTGGGAAGGGCATATCACACGCAAGATTGTGAAGCGCCCCATCATGACGATGCCCTATGGCGTCACGCAGTACGGGATGATTGACCAGATTCAGCAGGAACTTGTGTCCATGCAGTTGCAGGGCAAATGCCCGTTCAACACCGACTGCCGGGCCGAAGCCGCTTACTTGTCGGTGAAACTCCGCGAAGTCCTCGGGGACACCGTTGCTTCTGCTGTCGGCGTGATGACTTGGTTGCAGGAAGTCGCACAGGTTGTTGCAAGAGACGGTTTGCCGATTGTGTGGCAGACTCCGATTGGTTTCCATGTTCAGCAGAACTACCGCAAATTAGATTCTAAACGTGTTATCACCCTTCTCGGCGGAGTGCGGGTTGAATCACGGATTAATGTTCCGACATCAGCCGTTGACGTAAAGTCTATGTCGCGTGGAATCAGCCCGAATCTGGTACACAGTTTCGACGCCTCTCACATGATGGACACTATCCTTCGATGTAAAGAGCGCGGCGTGATGGACTTCCAGATGATTCACGATTCTTATGGGACTCACGCTTGCAACGCCGGTCTGCTGGCCCATGAACTCCGCGAGGCGTTCATTACTCAGTACACGCCGGATCGCCTGAGAGAGTTCGTGGAGCAGTTGCGGGAGCAGGTTGGTGAGGACAGCCGCCCGAATCTGATTGACCCGCCTGAGTACGGTGAACTGGACATCAACGTGGTCCGTGACAGCCTGTACTTCTTTGCATAGTCCATCCTTATAGACTTTAAGTTTAACTAAAAGTGAGACCCCCGGTCACAAGCCGGGGGTTTCTGCTTTTTGTATGTGTTTCCTATTTACTTACTACTACTTAGACCAAACATGAGTGTTGAAAGTGGGAGTAATAGAGAGAACGTCACAGCCACAGCGAAAGGAGAACCTTATGGAGAGACTTCCAAGCATCGCGGAAATGAGCGTGAATCCTATCAACCCTGCCCCGCCAGAGTTCAATGAGGAACTTCTGAACGCTATCCTCGGCGCACAGGCACGGCTGAACAGGCGGAAACAGATTCTCGTGACGCCGGTGAAAATCAAGTCCGGCGAAGTGTTCACGATGGAATCCGGCGGCAAGTATCTCTGCACGTCGCGGGGAAACTTCGTCCGGCTCGACAAGAAACTCAGTAAGAAGGCGCGCAGGAAAGCCGCCAGAAAGTGAGGCGCACATGAAGAAGACTCTCAGTACCGTCATTGGCCTCAACCAGCGGAAGGAACTCCCGGCAGATACGCGCGTTCTGTTCAAAATTGGACAAAACGAGGTTGAGGTTGTTCACGACATATACACCGACACTCTCAACATCCGGTCCAATGGGTTTCATAGACTTTGTGTCTATCCCGAAGACTCAAACGTAATTCGTGTGGGTATTGCTCACAGAAAATAACTGAAAGGAGCACCACTATGGAACAGCCTACTATCGTTCTCGCCATGACGCGTAAGGAGTTTGAGAAGCTGGCTACCGGCTGGTTTGTGAGCCAGATGCAAAACGGTGTCTGCACCTGTGAAGCCTGTGAAGGTGTAGCAGAAATTCTTGGTGAGGGAATCGAAGAACTGTTGCTGTTCGATGAGATGGTGGCTGACATGGAAGCCATCGAAGACCTCATCGACAGACTGAAGTCAGACGCTCGGATGAAC
>JAKQFZ010000551.1 GCA_029558215.1 Candidatus Omnitrophota bacterium | reverse complement strand
AGCCAGACTATCCGAGTCCGCATAGTCAAATGTATCGAAAAACAAGATGCTGGTATGGTCGCTACATTGGGTTACTGGAAAGGGATCCCGAGGTACTGTTCGGATGTAGGAGATCGGCGTCGTGAGAACGCTGAGTCTTTTGGTCATCGGAACAATGACGCGCCATGCATTGAAGCCCTCACTTCCGTCAGGGCGGTAGAAGGGTGGGTACTTCCCAAAATCGTTCCGGTATTGCATGATGGCACCCTCAACGACACGCATATTGTTCTGGCAGGCAGCGACCTTGGCGCGAATAGTCGCCATCATGTAATTGGAAACGCCGATCGCCGCAAGGAGTCCGATGATTGCCACAACAACGATCAACTCAACAAGCGTGAATCCGGATTTGTCGCCTTCTCCCACACAGTCGTTGCTTTCCTCGACAGAGGAATTTTCACCAGTCATGCCTTCCGACGCCGGGATCTGTAGCTCCATATCGGCTGCATTCTCTGGCTCTTTCTCCGCCTGAGATTTGCGCCAGTAATGTGTTCGAAGGACAACAGCGATCACCAAAGCCACAATGAGCATCGGATACAAGAACACTTGGTTCAGATACCACGGTATCTGAGGGAGCCTGAAATCACTGAGTGGGCGCTCCGCCACTGCTACGGATGCGGCAGAAAAGTGGAGCGCAAGCAGGCAAAGAGAACGCCGAGTTCTCGCCACACCCTCAGAGAGTCTCATCGTGGTCTCCCCTTCAGCATCTGCTTCTTGCTCAGAATGGTCTGGAGTTCCTGATCACACTGCTCCATCAGACTCGCCCAAAATCGGTCACTTTCTGAGGTATCCTGACTGATCATCATCTTTGCCCATTCATCGGAATGTTTGACGTAATACCTGGAGTAAATCTTCCTCGCCTTCCTTCGCTGCAGCACGCTGAGATCGTACTTCTGGTCCAGCCGGACGATTTCGTTCTCGAGTGATTCGTTCCGAGAAGCAAAATACTCTTTCGTCTGTGTCTCCATCTCCTCACTGTGCAATGTCAACCCATTGAGATATGCCCAGCGTCCTACTCCCCAACTCAACACTGCGGCCAGAAGAACAAGGCTGGCCAGCAGTTTGGTGTATCCCCATGGGGAAAGGTTCGAGAAGACTTCGCGCCAGGTTGCCTGAGAGTTTCGAGCAGCCACAGACCACTTCCGTTTGGCTTTGATTGGCTTCTGAGGAGCATGTCCGACATAGGTTCCACTTCGCGATGAACTGGGCATTGCTCAATACTCCCACTGTTGTCGGAAGACACACACAAACACTACTCGTCTTGAAATGCTCGGATCGTCACATCATGAGAGGCGGACATCCTTTTCCACAGATCGGACAGCCTTGCCTTGTCTCCATCGTCTTTCAGACCAAAGACCTGAATCGGCGTCGCTCGTTCCGAATAGCGCTTTCCCGGCGCAAGAACAAGATCGACACTGCGCCGCAAGTCGGGATGTTGTCCACCGTCCTGATCCTTCCAGAAATAAAGGGTGAGGCCACTGCGAGGAGGCACTGCAACGCCATAGTGCATCTTCTGTACCGGATCAAACCAGGACGCAACCGTGCAGTAAGGGTTAGGTGTCGTGAATCCCTGTGACACCTCATCATCAGTGCCAACACCTGAGATTCTTGAAAGGGCATAGTAGAAATACTCCTGAAGATCAAGAGGCTCGGTATCTGTATTCTCAAGCCAGAGGAACTTGGCGGTAAACCAACTCTGGTTCGGCAAAACCTCAACCTGATAGGCCGTTCGAAAGGCTTTGGGTCGGAGAACTCTGTGCGGAAGCAGACCGAACTGATCCGCATCATGACGTCTCAGAAGATGCTCCGTCTGTCCGGAATAGGAAAGAACAAACTCGAAAACGCCACGAACGGAACCTTCACGGATGATGATTTCTTCAACATGGTCAGCGTTGATCCAGAGGTCGTCGCCACAGCGTTGATGGATCAATGCCTTGAAAGAGCCCAACTCAATGCCATCAAGACTCACGCGATCAAAGATGGCACCGGTCGAGTGGTTCTCCAGAAGCAGGCGTCCATTGTCAATCAGCAGGCTTCCGTCATCGCCCTTGGCGACTTTGACTCCGTCGCCGACCCGGTCTGCCTCTGAGCCCTGCTCGGCACTGATCAGAAAAGTCCGAACGCCACGCGCCCCGATCTGATCGATCTGAAATGAAACCTCGGCAGGTTCACCATCACACTGAACAGGCACATCAACCCGCGAGTCGTCGCCGACGGCGATCAGCCTTGGCGGAGAATCAGAGCTACGTTCACCGATGGCAAACCCATGAATCTCAGAAACGGGAACACTCACCAGAAGATCATGGATCGGTTCCGACTTTGGGTTTGCTGCAACCAGAGCACTCCATTTCCCCTCGAGTCCAATGCTCTTTCCAAGTCCTGAATTGTACTCGATCAACTGCGCCCGATGACCCACGGCATCAGGTTCGATCAGGAGCCTTGTGGGATCGATCACCGCCTGGGTAAAAACTCCACCAAGGTTCTTTGGAAGCGCAAGATTGACAGTCTGAGACTGGCCAGATTTCACACGGAGAGTTCGCTTCGTCCTGTTGCCATTCATCCAGATTACAACGCTCGTTCGTGCATCAGCTCTGCCGTGATTACCGACTTCAAGAACGCCAGCACTCTTGAACTCGGCGCGGAGTTGTGATGTCCTGCCTTCGTGAAGATCGTACACTGCTTTGTTGATTCTCGTCGCAGTCTGGGTCAGTTCTGGATACTCTTCGTCACGTTCATTGACAAGACCGTAGTTGCTGTCTTCAGGAAATGTGGACGCAATACCAAGCGCAGGCTCATCCACCCACATGAAGAACATGGAACCTACCATGAATGGCAGTGAGAAGACCTTCCGCTGGAAGATGCTGTACGCCTTGGCACGCTGTGCCTGCGTATCAACTCTCTGACCAGCACCGTACTTGCACGGAAGTCCTGCATCCAGAGCCGGGTAACTCCACTCTGTGATCATCAGAGGTTTCTTGCACTGTTCATACCATTGCAGAAGATCCTCGGGAAAGCCATCCGTGAACTCTTCCGTCTCCAGATCAAGTGTCCTGTAGCAATTGACACTGACCACATCACAGTACTTGCCTGCAATGTCCCAGATTGAGGGATTCTGACCCGCGAATCGTGTGCCAAGTATGAGATGATTCGGATCATATTCTCGAATGCTTGTCGTCGTAATCTCAAAGTATTTCTCGGCAATCAGTCGCACGAAATCCTTCTTGTCCTGAAGCCCCAGCTCCGTCATGGTGTCTATGGGACTTGTGACATCCAGTATCGCATCAAAGGATGTCAGTGTCGTTCCCCACGCTTTGTTGAAACTCTCAATGTCCTTATGTCGCTCCTGGACAAAACCAGCAAATGCCCTCTTGGCCGTGTGGTCGGACGGTTTCTTGAAAACCTCGTCACAGAGTCCCCACGGCTTGTGCGACTTGCCAAACCACTCCAGTTCGTTGTCAATGAAATATCCGAGCAGCCAAGGATCAGTCATCAGAGGAGCGCAGCGCTGGCTGGCCTGTTTTCGGCAGAACTCCCGAAACCTTGGGTTGAAAACATTCGGAAAACCAGTCCAGGTCGTCCTCGGACAGATGTCGTCATGGTTCACAAAGCCCTGACCCACACCAAGAAACTCCGTATACGCCAAGCCTTTGTACCGAGTCGAAGGCGAGTTGTTTGCACCCAGCGAGTTGAAATTCCATTTCAGGAGTCGCTTGACTGCATTGTCCGCCCATGCCTCTTCGCTGGGATACTTCTCGGAAACAAACTCGTGGTAGGGCGCATAGCCCAGTTTCTCGCACCAGTGGACTCGGTAGTTGCAGTGATCGGTTCCAACCATGAAAAAACCATTCCCCTTGGGATCAAAAAGCCACCAGCGACCGTCTTCCTTCTTGACGTGGAAATAACCTGTTCGTTCGCCCTGAACACGTCGATTGCCCTTCACAGTATATTCTGGAAATGGGGTTGGTTGTGCCATCGCGTAATCCTCTCTGCCCGAAATCCGTGCCTGAACGTCAGAGAAATGGGAGCGAAATCCACCGCTCACAAGCATTGGTTTGCCAACACGGCAACCGGGCTGGAAACCAAACCGGTAAGAAGTTCTACTCAAGAGAACGCCTTTCATATCCAGGATCGTCCCGCGAACACTGTTGGAGTTCCACTCGATTCGCATCCGGTAAGGAGTGTTGTAACTCCATCGGAAATCCTGACCAATGATCTCCGCCGCTTTGAGTTCAGTGGCACCTGAAGCCTGGGCATTCCACTGTCCGGCAAACATTTGAGCCAGTTCGACAAAGCGACCTTTTCCCTTCTCGTCGGGTTGTTCGACAAAGGCGTAGTGCCAGTAGTGATCTCTATCAACACAGAATCCCAAACCAGCCACCCCCCAGTCTGATGAAATGGACTCCTTCAAAACGAGTGTGACTTCGAAATGCCCCAGTTCGCCCCATGGCGATCCAGACAGCAGGGCAAAATCCTTGCCTGGGTCAACACACTCAAATCGCCCATTGCCAGCCGTCCAACTGATCCCAAGCGTTTCCCACGCAGGAGAGCCGTCGGAGTCCTTGGGATAAGACCTGAAATCGTCTTGATGGAAAAACGTTGAGTCGGCATGGGCACAGTCAGCAGCAAGCAGCACACTACTGAGAAGGCAAATGGCTAGATAGAGTAATCGCTTCACGACAGTACCCCCAATCACGGAGTTTCCATGGAGTGTATTTCCAAACTGGAAGCCGGGCACCGATCAAACGAGAGCAACACAGGCTCGTCAGCAGTCACCCACTCCAGAAATCCATGGCTTTGAAAGACAGGCCAACGCTCAGGCCTGCGCTCTAATCTTGGTGCGAATGTCTTGAACTATTGCCTCAGCACGTTGAGCCAGTGTCTGCTTGAGTGCGATGAGGTTTTCCTTGTTCACGTCCTTGCCTCTCAATTGAACGTGGAAACGAAGAGCATTCGAGGTGCCGGATGGCCGGATATGAAGCCAGTCAAATCGTTCCTGGTCAAAGTAGAATCGAATCCCTTCGTCGGGAAATCCAGGCCAGTTCTGCTTGTCATACTTTCCGGTTAGGTGAATCACGCTGGACGTCACCGGCAGACCACCAATGACGACGGTCTCCCCACTTTGACTCGCCTTCAGGAGATTTTCCGCCTCAACCAGAATACGACGTTTAAGTGTGTAACCCGCGAGACCCTCATACTCCCCGTCCATCGGAGCAGGTTCGTAGTAATTCACGAAAAGGCCAATCTCCGGATCAAGGAACACCTTCTCGTCAAGCAGTTCCAGAAGAGACGAACCTTGGGACTTTGCATACGCTGCCACCTCAGCCATCAACAGCGCCGCAAACGTGCCATCTTTGTCACGAACATGTCCTCCCTCTCCGAGAGAATACTCATCCTTCGGGCGGCCACCAAGAAGCGAAAAGCCGTTGCTCTGTTCCATCGCGGCAACGTTGAAAGATCGTTGCCCGTTGTTCATGCCATAGCATTCATACAGCACGGGATGACAAAGAGATTGACTCGGATCGGTGCGTCCTTCTCGAAGATTTGGAATTGTCTCCCGATCCCAGACGATCCGAACGGCATTGGCAAGCATCGCAAACCCGACCCAGGTCTTCATGACTCCGAGTCCGAATTTTTCAGCAACTTTCGCATTCAGATCACTTGTCGTATGAGACATGACCATGAACTTCTTCTCGGGCTCAAGAGTTCCCTTCTCTTTTTCCAGATTGAGCCGGTACCACAACAGAAGCGCCCACGCATAGTCTGCCGGCAGCAGGGTATAGTCTTCGCCACCATAGATAGAACGCTGATTCTCGGGAACCTTCACGACCACCCCACACCGGTCGGCGTCCGGATCTGTTCCGATGAGCACATCAATGTTTTGAAAACCCTCCTCTGAATACTCTTCCTTGAACGCCGCAACCGCAATTCTCGCAGCTCTTGGATCGCCTGGATCAGGTTGCTGTTCCTTGCCTGGGTCACTGCAGAAGCAGGGAAACGTTCCATCCAACTCGTCCAGTTTGTGTATCTTCTTGATGTCAGAAAGGCCAACCTCAGAGAGAATTCTCGGAACGGCCAGTCTTCCAGCACCATGGAAGGCACTGAACCCGATACGCAATCGGCCTTCCGTCTCCTTTTGACTGGCGATCAACTCACTCTGGATAAGAAAACTCTTCACATGATTTATGTGGCGAGTGTGCATATCAATGAGATTCTTCTCATGGCCGTGATAGTTGAATCCTCGGCGGGGTTCACTTCCTCCGAGAAACCACAGTTGTCTGCCTCCTGCATCGTCCAGTTCAATGAGCCGAATATGCTCGCTCCTGGCATTCACGATGTACTTGTCGTAGATGTAGTTGCGATCTTTCACGTCGAACTGCGAACCATTTCCACAGGAGAGTTTGTAGCCATTATACCGGTAATCATTGTGGCTTGCCGAGATCAGGATGCCAATGTCCGCCTTGAGACTCGGAACGGCAAACGTGACTTCGGGATAGGGGCACGCGTCATCGAACAGATAGACTTCCAAGCCATACGCCAAAAATAGACGAGCAATAAGGCGCGCAAAATCCGCACCACGAACTCGACTGTCGTAACCGATGACTACCTTCTCCAAACCCCTCTCCATGGCAAACTGAGCCACACCCACCGACTTCAGCAGGAGCACCTTATCGTTGAGCGTATTGGGACCTTTGAGAATCGGAGCAGCAATCCCTTGCTCTTTCATCATAAGAACCGACTCACGATCAAAAGCCATCTTTCCTCGAATACCACCGGTACCGAAGCGAATATCACCAACATAGGCTTCGGTCAGTTGTGCCCAACGCTGTCGATCAATCGCGTTCACAATTCCCTCTCGGATGTTGGGGGAGAAGCGGTCAGCGTCAGAATCTTCCAGCCAGTTCTTCAGGTTGGGAATCACATTGTCCTGCGCCAACTGAAAGTAGTTCTGATCTATGTTGCCGGACGCAACCTCAGATTCAAGATACGCTTTGATGCCAGTTTCAGCTCTCTGAAGGGCTTCCTGTTCGGTCAACATTCGTGATTACCTCCTGGTTTGTCGTCCGCTTCGCCTATGAATGACTTTTCTGAAGCACTCTATCCACTCTTTAATACACCATTCCATCCGAGATCGTCCAGCAAAAAGGGCAATTTCCATGACCGTTTGATAGGAAGATCGATGGATTGTCTTGAGTCTTTGCATTTGTCGCAATTCGACAACTTTTCTGTTAGGATACCCACAACCTGATTTTGATGGGAGTATGTACCCATCAACCACTTGAGGTAGAGCTGCTGAACAAGTTGTTGGTTTGTCCCATCAATTGTTCGGCCTTCTTTGCAGGAACTCATGGCCTTCTGATGCTTGACGACGGCCGAGAAAAGACGATGAATGAGTATGGACTCAAGGAGGATTGGCTATGAAAGACCTTAGGTTGTTTGTCATTTTGGCTGTTTTTATAGTCCCTGTTGCTGCGAGTGCGGAGGTCACAGGGCTTTGGGATGAGAGTTATGCACCCCATGTTGTCGTGATTCCGAAACTACCCACTTGTCTGGAGATTCAAACGAACCTGGACGAGTTCCCGTGGACGGAAGCAGCCATCATCACAGGCACATTTGATGTTCGTCACATGGAAGCAAGCACGTATGCACTGTGGTGCCGCCTGTTCTACGACGATCGCGCGCTGTGGCTTGCTTACCGCTGCAACGCGACTCCTGGAAAAAACCTCGGCGCAAGTGTTACTGAGCGCGATGGCAGAGTTACAAAAGACGATGATGTCGAGTACTTCATCGATCCCGATCGCAGTCAGTACTATTTCTACAAGTTCTTCACCAACTCACTCGGAACGCTTTTTGATTCAAAAAGGGCTTTGAAGAGTTGGGATTCCAGTGCGGAAGTGAAGACAGTCACCGATGAACTCGGATGGACTGCAGTCATGAGAATCCCTTTCGCTGACTTTGAACGGAGCGTACCGAGAGACGGAAGTGAATGGGGCTTCAATTTCGGCACCCAGACGGGTCGGACAAATTTCTGGGTTCCCATCCATGGTCACGAAACGCCCGAGAAACTCGGGACAATCGTCTTTGGTGGTGAGAATCTGAGACCTGCTCAGCTGATGAAAGTACCTCGTATTGGAATCGGTGAGAACACTCTGGAGACACAGTGTGACAGGGGCATCCGCTACTCAATCGAGGCTATGGATGGCAACAAGCGCTGCCTGTTCAGGCGAAGAGGCCGAGTTGCTGAGGATGGAAGCATTCGGTTCACACTCAAAAGTGATCAGATTGACCATGTCAATATCGTTCTCTCGGATGTCCATGGCAACAAACATCTTTCCTTCTGGAGCCTCTTTCATTCCCCTGCAGTCACAAACCGACTTCCCGCACTGTTGAGCAAAGCCAAGGAAGTCCGTCGGCGTCTCGCACTTTTTCCGGAAGACGCCAAGATGCAAGCGGAGAGACTTGTTCGGCAGATCCAAAGTTCTCAGAGCTGGATTCCCACCGATCTGACACAGAAGGAATGGATACACTTCAGTGAAACCGTTCAACAGTTTGAAAGACAGCTTGGAGAAGCCTTTGTCTACGCCAAGACTCTGCAACGGGTTCCCGGTGCGCAGTTTGGAGTTGGACTTGAAAGCCCCATGCGGAAGGTCATGATCCGCGATCTGCCCTTCGAGGGCTACGTAGCGGACTCCTATCGCGTCAAATTGGCTGGCAATGAGCATGAGGGAGTTCAAGTTGTCGTGATCCCATTTCATAGAGACATTGAGAATGCGTCAGTGAGAATCTCTGATGTCAAGCATGCCGTCACCGGAGCGGCGTTTAACGGAAAGGTCACTGCGTCTCTGGTGGGACATGTCATGACTGAAGAACCCGGGCTTTACAATCCCGGCTACACAGGCTGGTATCCCGATCCGATCCTCGACTTCCAGCAGTCGGCTTCTGTCGCCAAGGGTGAACATGTTTCGTTCTGGATTGACGTGGCGACTCAGAAGGACACGCAACCCGGCATCTACAAAGGGACAATCACCGTTTCGGCTGACGGCTGCAAATCCGTCCCGCTTGCTCTTGAGGTGGAGGTCTGGGACTTTGTCCTGCCGGACGGAACGCATTTGAAAACCGCCTTTACGTACTCTGAGGCTTTGAGCAAGAGATTCTACAAGAAGCAATGGTCGGATGAACTCTCGATGAAGTACTATGACTTCCTACTCGATCACCGGCTTAACATAGATTCCCTTTACTATAGTTACGAACGCGATCCCGAACTGATGAAGTACGGAAAGTCCAGAGGGATGAATGCGTTCAACCTCTTCTATTTCAAGGGCAACGACACTCCAAAGGAATTGGTGAAGGAGATTCGAATTCGAATGGAAAGGCTCGAGAAAGCCGGAGTGGATGATATCGTCTATTTCTACGGGTTCGATGAATGCGACGAAGACCAGTTCGACAAGCTCAGGGAGATTTGCGACGGTGTCCATGAGTCCTTTCCAAATCTGCCGATCTCAACCACGTCTTACGACACCTCATTCGGTCTCAGCACCGGTCTTCGCAATGCCATTGACTGGTGGGTACCTCTAACGCCCAAGTACGACCTGGAGAAGGCACGCGCTCTTCGAAAGGAAGGCAAACAGATGTGGTGGTACACCTGCTGTGCACCAACCAATCCCTATGCCAACTGGTTTGTGGAAGACCCTGCAATCGAAGCGCGGCTGCTCATGGGAGCCATGAGTTTCAAATACGAGGTGGATGGCTTTCTGTACTTCTTTACAAATCTCTGGGAGCTCTGTGACACTCCCATCACGTCAGGCCCCTACACAGACTGGTTTCCAGGAAGCGGGGGCAAAGACCGAGTCTATGCCAACGGCGATGGAAGCATCTTCTGCCCCGGACCTGATGGCCCTCTGACAACAATTCGCATGGAGAACATTCGCGATGGACTGGACGACTATGAGTATCTCCACATGTTGTCTGAGCTTGTCAGAAAGGCAGAACAAGCACCCGATCGAGCCAGCAAGGCAGAGGATGTTCGGAGAGCAAAGGAACTCCTTGCAGTTCCTGATTCAGTTGTGGAAACGATGATTCGGTTCACGGAATCCCCAGAAATTCTTGAGGATTTCCGTCAAGAAGTTGCAGCGCTCATCCAACAACTGAAATAGATATGCAGCATCTGGTTCTTGGTTTGCAGATGTCGGCAGCATTTGTGCTGTGCTTTTCGATACCAATCATTTCTTTGCGCAGGATGAGTTCCGCCATACGTCCACTGCAGAGCAGGATATTCACCACTAAGACAAAAAGACACCAAGAATGGCCACAGGATGGGCTGCCAGACCGATCAGTTGTTCTTCGCAGAATCCCACCTTTG
>JAKQFZ010000543.1 GCA_029558215.1 Candidatus Omnitrophota bacterium | reverse complement strand
CGACGGGAATGATGATCCTTCTTGTGCACCTTAAAATGCTCAGTCAGTTCGCGGATTCTCTCCGTCAGAAGTGCAATCTGAACTTCCGGGGATCCTGTATCCTTATCGTGTTGTTTGTGGTCCAGGATAACTTTTTCCTTGACCGCTTTTGTGAGAGCCACAGAGACTCACCTCCTTCATAAAGAACCACAGTGTTCTGAAACATTGGAAAACCCTGGGAAAGAACCAAACATTCAAACGACCCCATAGCAACTTAGGACTGGACAATCCTGTCCCGAATCGCGTCAGAAGGGGATGCACCGTTTGGGGAGTGGTCTGCCTAAACGTCCAATATGCGAAGACCACAAGACTTGGATTCTCTTTTCCAGCCTTTTCCTTCTTTATCTAACTTGGTAGTCTGCATAAATGAGCCAGACTTGTCAACTGCAATCAGTTTCAATATAGTACACATCTGGCTGATATGCCGAGAGGAGAGCAATATGAGTATCCGCAAAAGAGCCTTCTGGATTGTCGGGTGTCTTGTCATATTCCCGCTGTGGTGTGGGGCGGTGGAGGATTTCTCTTTCATCCACGTCTCCGACGATCACTTTCCACGCGACATCAGTGCCGAAACCTATACGGAGATGGCCAAGAGAATCACACCAGTCCAACTGGCTCCCTATGGGATCACAGCGCCAACCCCTTCCTTTCTCTTCAACACGGGTGATCTGACGGAATTTGGTGGTGGAAGGGGTGTCTACAAGGACTTGGTGAGGTATCTCGAGAACCTTGGAATTCCCTTCTATCATGTTGCCGGCAACCACGACAACACATGGCACTCTATGAGACCTGCAATCAAACAACGCTACGGAGCGCCGTTTTATTCTTTCGATCAGCATGGTTGCCATTTTATCGGCCTGGAAAGCGCCGGAATCCATGAACCTCTGCCTGCCCTTGGCCGTGAGATGCTGCTATTTCTGGAGAATGATCTTCGAAAAGTCTCTCCAGACACCCCACTTTTCATCTTTATTCACCACAAACCGGACGGTTCAGAGTTCGCCAGCAGACTGGAACGAGACCGAATTGTGGATCTGTTGAGAGCTTACAAATCGGTTCTCTTCCTAACGGGTCACGGTCACTCTGCAGCCTCGACCCCATTTGACGATATGGACTGCACCCAAGGTGGCTCCACATACGGTCCCAATGACCGAGGCTGGGTGATCGCCACCGTCGTCAAAGACCATCTCTACGTTGCCTTCGTACCGTGGGGTGAGACACAGGCGACACGCCCACTGCTGGAGCGACCACTCTTCGGTAAGCCGCCCTACCTTCGCATTGATATTGACCATCCTCGCGCAAGCCAGACCTTCACAAAATCACTTCCTCTGAAGGTCTCGTGGACGGGAAAGGATATACAGGTCGCCTCTGCAACATATCAAATAGATGATGGAGATGAAGTCGCCATCACTGTGGCTGAGGGAGCCTGCCGGGCGGAGATTGACATCAGTTCCCTGCTCAACGGAGCCCACTACCTTCGCTTCAATGCCAAGGATTCAGCCGCCAAGTCTTACCATCGAACCGTGGTCTTTTACAAGGAAACGTCAGACGCCCCTCGGGCGCTCTGGAGAACAACACTCCTGGGTTCCAGTAAGTGTACCCCCACCCTGAGCAATGGAATGCTGTATGTCGGCGCAAACGACGGCTTCCTCTACGCTCTCGATGCCCGAAACGGGAAGATACAGTGGAAGTTTGAAACGGGTCTGGAGGTCATAGCAAAGCCTCTTCTCCTCAAAGACAGTATCTTCTTTGGTTCTGCTGATGGGAACTTCTATGCCGTTTCCAGCAAGGGAAAACTTCTCTGGAAGACGCCTTCCGAGTCAGGAGATGGCTTCTACAGCTGGCCTGCAACAGACGGCAAGAACATTTTCTCAGGCTGCGATGACGGCTACATCTACTGCTTCGATGCGGCCTCGGGGAACAAGAACTGGGTGTTCAAAGACACGGGCTATGCAGTTGAATCAGCGGTCTGCTTCGCTGACGATGTCGTCTACGCCGGATCGTGGGATCGTTACATCTATGCTCTCACTCCGATCAACGGTGCCCTCAAGTGGAAGACTCTCGGCTCCAAATCAAGCACAGTAACAACTGGTGCAAGTCGCTATTACGCTCCGGCGGACAATGGCCCCTTGGCCGTCTCCGAGAAGATGTTCTGCACCGACCGTGGCTACGAGCTGGGATACTACGACGCCAAAGATGGTCGCCTGTTCAAAACAATTGAGAATGTTTCGGCCATTGCGCTGAGTGAGGATCAGAAATCCCTCTATCTCAGAGGCAACACGAACGGGAAA
>JAKQFZ010000539.1 GCA_029558215.1 Candidatus Omnitrophota bacterium | reverse complement strand
GAACGAACCCGCAGCACACGCCCGACACGGGTGATGCTACCAACGGGGTTCAGGACGAGAACCCAGTCGTCTTCCTCGATGGCTTGGTAGAGAGAACGCTCACCCTTCAGAACCAGGATGTAGGGCGCGAGCCTAGGATCAGTACCGAGGCCATGATCGATGGCGATCCATGCGTTGGGGTTCGTGTTGTGTGCCATGCCAGTTTCCCTCAGGCGCTTCGAATAGGAATCAGCGTCCCGAGGTACGCTTTGTTGTCTGCTCTGGTCTTCTTCTCATAACCCAGCGCGTCACAGACCGCTTCGATCTTCTGGCAGAAAACGTCCGCGTTAAGCGGAATCATCCAAAGCTCGCCTTTGGTTGGTTCCTCCCGGTTGGTGCTTTGCCACTGCACCTCATCGTTCAGAGGATGCTCGGGCCTGAACGGATGAACATTGAAGATCTTGTGGTCGACCTGGGTGATCCAGGACGCGCCCACTTCCGTGATTGCACCCCACGAGACCTTGGTGTTCTCGCTTGTCACGAAGAGGACGAATATTTTTTGAGTTGAATAGCTCTCTACGAAAAACTCTCTCAAATAGTCGTAGACACCTCTGCCTTCCGGTACGCGGCAGATTTCATCGTCACAATTCGTATACAGGATGTCCTCGGCTGGCACGTTGTTGTGCAGGAGCATCTGATAAATGATGTCGGCGAACGGTTTGTCAGGATACGTCTGACTGATGAGTATCTTTTTCTTCTGGGAATCGATGAGCGACTTCAGCCCAAGGTCTGGGCTGTTGTCGTTTATCGATTTTGTGATGGCACCTTCGATCGCTTCGCGAGACAAACCAGAGCCAAGGTCCAGCAGGTTGTTGGCGGCTTCTTCGCTTGCCTTCTTGCGGAAGTCATCGACATTTCGCCGGAGCCTTTCCTCATTGTCTTTTTGCTCGTCTTGCTTTTGCTGCTTCTTCTTCGCCTTTCCTATGTCTGTGAAGATTTCTCGCTTTCTCAGAATCTCCGCCAGCAGCTCCTTCCTCACATAGTCCAGAACTGCGATATATCGCGGATCGTCAGATTTGTATCCCTGACGGTTGCTCAATGCCATATCCGGCAGTTCGGTTAGCTCGAACAAGTCGACGTGTAGTTGCCCAACGACATAAACCTCATTCAACTTGTTCTGGCCAACGACAGGTAGGATATTGAACTCCCCCATCTTTTTGTTCGCGAACAGCGAGATGAAGTTGTCAGGAAAATC
>JAKQFZ010000529.1 GCA_029558215.1 Candidatus Omnitrophota bacterium | reverse complement strand
TATCCTGACTCTTCCGTCGAACGCCTTTCACGTCGGAGGGATAGTAATGAAAACCACGCCCACCAACACGGAATACCTGGCTGAGCACCTCAAGCGTCTCCTCTGCGTCAAGCGAAACAATGTAATTTTCGATGTGTGCGCAAGGAAAAACGCTCTTGCCTGACATGTCCACCATCAACTTGGTGAAGAAGGCGAACTCCTGTCGAAACGGATTGCTCTGAGGCGAGACCTGATATGAGACAATGTCGCAGTACTTGCCACGATGCGCATAGTCAAATGTCCTGAAACCTGAAACAGGATCGTCACCCACCAGCACGACATGTGGCGCAACACGGTCAATAATCTTCCGCAAGTCGGCAACCAGAAGACAGACCTGCTCATCCAGCCAAAGGCTCATGGCAAGCCATTTGTACGGCTCTGGATCGTCTTGTCCCGACGGAATGCCATACGTGCCAAGGCCAAAACGCTGACGAATGTCGGCCTCAATATCCTTGATATAGGGATGCTTCTCTACACCACTTTCCAGAATCGCAAAGATCGCCTTTCTCTGCTTCAGAACCATCTCATCACCGGCAAAAACACCCCAGATGTCGTTGCCGTACTGCTTGAGAAGTTCCTCGGTCTCCTCCAGATACTTCTGACGATTCTTGGGCGCGAACAGCATTGTCTGACCGTCGCTGCTGACAGTCGGCATCCCCTCTCCGCGGGCTCGGTACCAATTCAACTTCACAAGCGGTTTGGCCTGTGGATACCTCTTCTCTGCAAAGACCTTCCCCATGTTCACGGATTCCTGAATGGGATGAAAGTTCAGATCCGCCATCAACTGCCCTGTCTCGTCCAGTGAGTACTCAACACCGAACTGAACACCGATGGAACGCATCCGATCCGCCATGAAAGGGTGCGTCCAGAGAAAACCTGCTTCCCCAGGAAGCTGAGGAGCATTCTCTGAGAGCAACTCCTGAAAGAGAGGACTTGGAACCCGCCAAGTTCGTTGACCTGAGACCTTGGTCTGGGTGAGCACATCTTCTGGCTCCTCATCAGCCAGCAAAGGAGCGGGCAGACACGGCACAAGAACGATCAAAGCCACAAAGCACACGAAGGTAGACCCAAGGAACCCTTTTCTCATCTCAATATCTCCTATCCTCGTATTACGTTCGACATACAACTCTCACAGAATCTCATGCCCCCCTCTGCAAAGAGAGATGCACGGTTCGCGGAAAGTAAAGCGAACATGTTCACTCTAATGTATCCATGTTCACTAATGATAGTCAACAGGTGTTTTCAGTGTTTGACTGAGCAAGAGTCCAAGTGGGTGGGAATAGCCCACGCACCCACAGGCACAGACCTGCTTGGAATGCACGGCTTTAGCGATAACGAGGAATGCTGCGAATAAGAGTGCACGGTGTCCAAAGGCGCCAAGCCTTTGGGCAGGGTGGAGAGAACAGGCGATTCGGTCAGAAAAGTCGGTTTCTATGCTTTGTCGCTCGGTTTGGCGCTGTCGTCCTCGTCTTTGGTTGCAGTCTTCACTGACTTACGGAATTCCTTAATCCCTTCGCCCAAAGACTTGGCCAGTTGTGGGATTCTGTTCGCTCCAAAAATGAGGATGACGATACAGAGAATGATAACGAGTTCGGTCGGTCCAATTCGTCCCATGGATGTTCACATCCCTTCTGATGTCAGAGCACGCTCATCGCCGAGAAGACCGAAAATCTGAGCGTTTCTGCATTGTCTACATTAAGAACCAGCGCTCGGGTTGTCAACTACATTGTTGCAGAGCATCTTGTTCTCTTGGGGAAAAATCCTTGCCAAACATTCTCTCCTGAAGGATATTGTTCCTGGTTTTCGATCGATTCTCGGAGGTGTGATCAGTGCTGCGTTTCTACAGTACGATGAGCCGTCGCAAAGAGGATTTCATTCCTCTCGAGTTCCCCAAGGTCGGCATGTATACCTGCGGACCAACTGTCTACAACTTTGCCCACATCGGCAACTTTCGCGCTTATGTGTTCGAGGACATACTCAGGCGGTGGCTCAAACACAGAGGCTATCAGGTTACTCAGGTGATGAATATCACGGACGTCGAGGACAAGATCATCCGCGACTCCACCGTACAAGGGGTGGACATCTACACATTCACCGCCAAGTACACTGAGGCCTTCTTTGAGGATCTGGATGCCCTTCGCATCGAGCGAGCCGAGTTCTATCCCAAGGCAACGGATCATATTCCCGAGATGATCGCGATCATCAAGACGCTGATCGAGAAAGGTCATACCTACGAGCGCGACGGCAGTCTCTATTTTCGACTCTCCACATTCTCGCAATACGGCAAGTTGTCAGGAGTTCGTCCTGACGAGGTGCTGTCGGGTGCTCGGGTGGATGCCGACGAATACGAGAAAGACGACGCTCGTGACTTCGTTCTTTGGAAGGCCAACAAAGGGGAATCCGCGTGGTGGGACACCGAGTTGGGACGTGGGAGACCAGGTTGGCACATCGAATGTTCGGCCATGTCCATGAAGTATCTGGGCGAATCATTTGATATTCACACGGGTGGCGAAGACAACGTTTTCCCGCACCATGAGAACGAGATCGCCCAAAGTGAAGCGGCGACCGGCAGACCGTTTGCCAAGTACTGGATGCATTGTCGGTACCTGCTGGTGGACGGTGAAAAGATGTCGAAATCCAAGGGGAATTTCTTCACGCTTCGCGATCTGCTGGCGAAAGGACACGATCCCGCTGCCATTCGATATCTTCTCGCTTCGGGACACTACAGAAGTCCGTTGAACTTTACTTTTGACGGTCTTCGAGCGGCCGAATCCTCGGTTCATCGCCTGAAGGATTGCGTGTTGCGTCTGACCGAGGTTGCCTCCAACGCGGCAGGTACTGGACACGTCTTCCCGATGGCACAAGAAGCCGAAAAGCGATTCTCTGATGCAATGGACGACGATCTGGATATGCCCAACGCGTTGGCCGCCGTTTTTGACTTTGTCCGAGCGGTCAACCAAGCCATTGACGACAGGAGCCTGACTCCGCAGGACGCGACAGCATCCCTCGAGTTTCTCAAGACCGCTGACTCAATCATGAACGTCATGGATATCGGCAACGATGAGATTCTCGACCAGGACATTCAGCGCCTTATTGACGAGAGACAAGCTGCCCGAAAAAGACGGGATTTCGCCGGAGCCGATGCCATCCGAGATCAGTTGGCTGCGATGGGAATCGTGCTGGAAGACACTCCTCAGGGGGTGCGTTGGAAAAGACGCTGAAGACTTTTCACCGCTCGTCTACATCTGTCTGACCGAAATGCCGTATTTCTGGATGAGCGCGTGCAGATTCGTTCGCTGCATCCCAATGTTCTCTGCTGCTTTGGTCACATTTCCGCCTGTTCGTTCCAATGCCTGTTGGAGAAAGCGACGCTCAATGTCCTCTACCGCCGTCTTCTCCACCCGGCGTTTGAGCCGTTTGAATTCCTCCCACGTTACCGGAAGCGCCCTCACCACACCATCGAGACTGACTCTTCGAATCTCTTCGGGCAGATCGCCAACGTCAACAGTTTCCGAAGGACAGAGAATTGCGATTCTCTCCACGATGTTTCGAAGCTCCCGCACGTTTCCAGGCCAGGAGTAGTCTTGCAGTCCGTTCATCGCCTGCGGGGTGAACTGCCGGGCTTTGGTTCGAGTTGCTTTCCTGAATCGCTCAAGAAAAGTCATGCAGAGAAGCGGAATGTCCCCCTCGCGATCTCTTAAAGGTGGAACCTGAATCGGAACGACATTGAGCCGATAGTACAAGTCAGCTCGGAAATCACGTTTTTGAACCAGTTCACCAAGATCCTGATTGGTTGCAGCGATGAGTCGGATTCTGACGTCCCTTTCCGCTGTATCGCCAACCCTCTTGACCTTGCGGCTCTCCAGAACGCGCAGGAGTTTTGCCTGAATCTCCAGACTGATGTTGGAGACTTCATCAAGGAAAAGAGTTCCAGTGTCCGCGACTTCGAAGAGACCTTCTTTGGAGGCGATGGCTCCGGTAAAGGAACCTTCCACATGACCAAACAACTCACTCTCAAGAAGAGTCGGCGCCAAAGCGCCGCAGTCGCATGTGACAAAAGGCTTCTCTCCACGTGGACTGAGCCGGTGAATCGCGCGGGCAACCATTTCTTTGCCTGTCCCACTTTCCCCCGTGATCAAGACCGTTCCATCTGTTGGGGCTACCTGGCGAATAAGCGCAAAAACCCGCTCCATGGACTTACTCTCACCCACCAGACCTTCAAAGTCGATCTTGGATTGCAGTTCGCGACGCAACCTCGCCTTCTCCCGAATCAGTGAGGAATGCTCGATGACTTTCTCGACTCTGATGCGCAGTTCATCGGGTGTGAATGGTTTGTTGACATAGTCCGATGCCCCACGCTTCATTGCTTCAACTGCGGTCTGTACAGCAGCATGACCCGTGATGATTATCACTTCCGAGGTGACCCCAGCCTGACGGAGCAGGTCGAGCAGTTCCAACCCTCCCAGATCCGGCATCATCAGATCAAGCAGAATGATGTCATAGTTGCCCTTGATGGCAGTCTCAAGCCCTTCACGGGCATCGTTACGGAAATCCACTTTGTGTCCGTCGCTCGCGAGAATGCGTTCACAGCTGAGACAGATAATGGCCTCATCGTCAATGACGAGAATTCGTTGACTGCTATCAGAACTTTTTTGTGCAGGATCATTCATGAGAAACTCAGCCCTGTTGAGGAGTCGCAGCACCCCGATCGGCTTCCGGCTCATCTTCGATAAGATACACCGGATCGGTGCAAACCTGGAGCACAACCGTGAATGTCGAACCTTCGTTTGGAGTGCTGTTCACCAATAGCTGTCCTCCATGCTGCTGGATAATGCCATAACTGACGCTCAGCCCCAAGCCCGTTCCCTTCCCCACCGGTTTTGTCGTGAAGAATGGATCGAAGATCTGGGTCAAGAACTCTTGGGAAATGCCACAGCCCGTATCTGCAAAATACACTCGAACAGTAGACTCCTCCTGTCTCGTCGTCACGGTAAGGACGCCTCCTTCGGGCATCGCTTCACAGGCATTCAGAGACAGATTCAGAAAAACTTGCTGCATCTGATTGCGGTCACCCATCACAGGTGGAAGACTGTCCTGCAGGCAAAGATCGATCTTTATCTTTCCAAAATCCTTCTGACTCTTGAGCAGACTCAGCGTTCTTTGAAGGATTTCATTGATGTCAAGAATCTGTCTTCGCGAAGGCGACTCCCTTGCAAAATCAAGAAGGCCACGAACAATCTCCCGAACGCGCGTGGTCTCTCTGACGATGACATCCAAATCCTGTTTCTGATCGTCATCGGCTTTGGGCGATTCCCGAAGCAGATGGGCGAAAGTCAGGACTGCCGTCAATGGATTGTTGACCTCATGGGCAATACCCGCGGCCAGTCGTCCGATTGCCGCCAGTTTCTCGCTCTGCCCAATCTGTTCTCGGGTGGCCTTCTGAAGTCGCTCCTCGCGAAGAGAAACCGCATCCGCCATCTTGTCAATGGTCTCACACAGCAGCCCCATCTCTCCGGGCGGACGCACTCCGACACGAGCCGAAAGATCGCCCTCGATCACCCTGGCTGACATGGTGACAATGGTATGAATCGGACTCAACACATGACGGATAACAAAAGTCAGGAGCACCAGGCTCAACAGAGTCGTCAGAGCAACCATGCTGACAAACACCGAAGCCAGCAATCTCATCGGTCTGATAAAGGGTTCCTCAAGCAGGCCAACGTAGAGGGCACCGATAATCTGACCTCTGGGATCACGAATTGGCTCATAGGCCGCAAGGTACCAGTCGTTGACGACAAAAGCTCTCTTTGACCACAACTGCCCCTTGAGAATGACCTGTTGGTAGACTTCTGAACTCATCTGAGTGCCAACAGCGCGTGTTCCGTCAGACTTGAGAACATTGGTCGAAATGCGCAGATCGCCCTGGAACAAAGTCGCTGTTCCAGTTTCTTTCTTCCCCTGCTTGTCCTTCTCAAAAAGTTCCTCTCGAATTCGATCCACAATCTCATGGCGGCGATTCAACAGAATGGCTCCATAGATCATCCCACGTCTCTCTTCGCCATGAGCGAGAGTCAAGAACGGCACTGCGGCGGCAATGACCATTCCCTCACTCTGAACGGATTCCCGCAGTGATCGCGCGGCGGGGGTGGTCTCCACTTGCAGACGCGCACGCTCCGCCAGTTGGAAGTGTTCACGCTCCAGTTGCTCTCGGCTCAGAACAATCGTGCCCTGCGATGGTTTGTTCGATTCGATGGCCAAGGACACCACCGCATTGTCACGAAGACTGTCCCCTTGGGACTCGGAGTTGTGTGCGCGGTAAAGAACAATTCCGTTGGCGTCCATCACCGTCAGCATATCCAGGCGGTTCTCTTCCAGAAGACTTCTCAGGACTTCTTTCAGGAGCGGATCCACCGCTCCATCCGGAGTCTGAACAGGTGAGAATCGGATCGCCGCGCCCTGAAGAAGAGTTGAGATGCGCTCAACATGGTATTGATAAACACCTCGAGCGGAGTTCAGGTTGAAGCGAACACGCTTCTGCACTTCCTGCGTGGTGATTTTGCCAATGTGAACGACCGTGACAAACGAAAGTGAGGCATTCGCGATGAGAATGATCATCACAAACCATACAGTGATCCGAAAACGTATTGTAGTAACATGTTTCATATCCGTATACGCCATGAGTCTTCTATCGCTTGAACAGCAGTTTGTCTCGCCTGCTCAGCCTCTGCAACAACACTCGCCCAACGTCATGCCCAAGGATCGGGAAGGATCGCTCCAAACCGGGCAGCCCATACGGAGCCTACATCGCAGGCTCAAGCACCCACGTTTCCGAAGTTGCAGGCAGGCTATCACTGGTTATCTCGACGCAAGAAGAACCCACTCTCTTCACCTGCTTTCTGCGTTTCAGAAACTCCTCCACAGGCGCGATGGGAAAGTTGACCTTCGCATGCTTGACGTGCATGGGGATTACGATCGAAGGTGCCAGGGCATCTGACAAACGATCCGCCGCTGCAGCGTCAATGGTATAGAATCCCCCAACAGGAATCAGAAGAACATCAGCACTCCATCCCCTCAAGTGGGCTGTCTGGGAAGCGGATAGGTCGTGTCCGAGATCACCACAATGAACGATACCGATCCCGTCAATCGCAAACTGGAAGATTCGATTTCTGCCTCGCTCGCTACCCTGCGTGGTGTCATGAAAGACGTCCAGCACATGAAAATCAACACCCTTGGCACTCCCGGAAGCACGCATTATCAGAGGATTTCCGGGCACCTGACCTACAGCATTGTGGTCGTCATGCTCATGGCTGACCGTCACCACATCTGCACGGTCATGGATCTTGCCAAGTGACAACGCCCCCCCGAAAGCCCCAGCCTTGTAGGGGTCAGTGATGACACGAACCCCTTCCGAGGACTCAATCAAAAAACACGAATGCCCCAACCATTGGAGTTTCATTGTTTCTCATCCTCCATTGCCCTTCTGGAATCTGCTCTGAAGAAGACCGTTTCCAGCACCGCACCAGCCAACCGATCCTGAGTCACCGTTGCAGAACTCCCCTGCAAAGGGGAGATGAAACAGACGTTTCTCAAATCAGACTAGACCGATGTCAGATGGCTGATGCTCTCTTTATAGACTTCTGCAGACTGTCGGAGCATGGAACGCTCTTCAACGGTCAGATTCAGAGAGACCACCTCTTCAACGCCCCCAGCGCCGAGTTTGACCGGTACACCAAGATAGAGATCACTCAACCCGTACTCTCCGTTGAGAAAGGCGGAGACGGGCATGATTTCCTTTCGATCCAGGAGCACCGCCTGCACCATCCGAGCCGTCGCGGCGGCAGGAGCATAGTAGGCGCTTCCGGTCTTGAGCAAGTTGACAATCTCCCCGCCACCCTTTCGAGTTCTGTCGGAAATGGCTTCGATCCGTTCGGAGGAAATCAACTCAGTGATCGGAACACCGGAAACGGTCGTGAACCTGGGCAGGGGCACCATCTCATCCCCATGTCCGCCAAGCACCATCGCGTTCACCGTATGAACCGCCACACCCAGTTCCATGGCCACAAAAGCAGCCATCCGAGCACTGTCGAGCACTCCCGCCTGGCCAAATACCCTGCTACATGGGAATCCCGAACACCGAAAAGCATGGTAGGTCATCACATCCACCGGATTGGTCACCATGATGATCATGGCGTCTGGTGAGTATTTCACCACATGGCTTGTCAGTTCACCGATGATCTTGGCGTTTGACTTCAGAAGATCCAGGCGGCTCATTCCCGGCTTGCGAGCCAGACCCGCCGTCACGACAACAACAGTCGAATCTTTCAGCTCACCGAAGTCGTTTGATCCGACAACGGACG
>JAKQFZ010000043.1 GCA_029558215.1 Candidatus Omnitrophota bacterium | reverse complement strand
CGTAGAGACAGGACTCGAAGCATTGGGACTTCTCAACAGCCAGGAAAAGTGGCACGAAGGCAATGAACATCAGAACATTGATGCTACTGTGCGGAAGTGCCAAGGCAGCAAGCAGCCCGCACACGACTCCGAACAGGCACTTCTCATCCCAATGGAAACGCCTTGTCAGAAACCATGACAGGGCGAAAGATGGAGCAAAGAGAAACTCGATCGCGACTGCGGGATACCAAATCAAGAGCAGAAAACAGGTAGACAGAAGACACACCAGCGCGGGAAGCAGTGCCCGAACAGCTCTTCGGACGCCATCCCAAAACCATTCCGCGCTTGTGGTGGCGCTTTGAGGCGTCTTCTTCTCGTGCTGGGGTTGTGTGTTGTTCTTCTTTCTTTTTGCCATGGTTCTTCTGAGAAATTACGCGCAGCGTTTCCCTTTGGCAAGGGAGAAAGGTCTGATCCTCTTTGTATGGGTTCGACCTTCAGGTCGTCTTGGAAGACAACGCGCCGAAGCGCGAACTCTTACCAGAACTTTGACCGCTGCTGCCACACCTGAGAGTGAGGGCGGAAAGAAAAAGGGACTGAGCGCAAGGCCCAGTCCCTTTCGTAAACAGATAGCCGCTCACGCGGTCTAGTACTGACTCCACTCTTCGATTCCTGTTACAAGAATCAGATTAAAGTGATCCCATCGTGCCAGACTGTTTGCGCCCTGGTTGGTTCCTCCAACAGCGATCGTGAGCGCATTGGAACCAGGACCCAATGTGAACGTTCCGGTCTCTCCATAACTGTAGACCCATTGGTCTGTGGCCAAGTTGCCTGAACCGAGATTCACCAAACCCTGGCCATTGACCGAAACAGAGAGGTCATTTATGCCGTCAAAGCTGTGGGGCCCGTTCATGTAGTAGAATCCCATCTTGTAACTTCCACCTTGAGCAACGGTGGCAGTGACACTGCCTTGGAAGGCGTAGGGCAAGCCAGTACCCGAACCGTTGTGGGAGTCAAGACAACCAGCAATACTCTGGCAGCCGTCATCCTTCGCATGGAAGGTCGAGTTAGTACCCACGCCAGACCAGTTGGCGGCATCCTTCTCGAAGCCGTAGTCCAGAATGTAGGTCTCACTGACAGCGGAGAGATTTCTGTCTGCCGCCGTAGTGTACATCCAGCCTGCACTATCCACCCATACCTGGTTGGCTGAAGAGCCAAAGGTGGTGTCAATAGTCACCAAGTCACCCTTCATCCCTGTTGCACTGTTTCCAGCAAAGGTCTTGCCATCAATCTTCATTGTTGTGGCGCCGGCGAAACACTGAATCTGGAACAGATGCCATCCAGTCGAACGCGGGATTCCTGTACTTGATACGGTACCATTGATGTTGCAGGTGTAGTTTGTCTGACTTCCAGTCTGATCATCTCTTAAGCCAAGTGCAACATAGTATGCGGGCGCATTCTGGTTGATTCGGACATCAAACTGTTTTAGATCCGCACCATCATCGTAGACCCAAAGAGTAAGCGTCCCATTTTGAGCAGCTCCACTGTCTTGAAGGCTGCGTGTAGGGCGTGTTGCTGTTGGAGACTGTTCACACCTCATTGACTGAGCAGTGGACAAAACCCTTGCCGTATCGAGCTGACCAGCAGCATAGCCACCTGCCGCAGGCCAGTTTGCTTCAAGGGCTGCTTGGTTGGCGTAACCGTCAAACCAGTCGTGCCAATTGGTTCCCGCGAAGGCTGCGGAAGCCGTCAGGCACAAACCCAAAAAGATCATAGAAAGAAACTGTACTTTTTTCATTGTTCAATGACTCCTAATCCTAAGACTTCTTTCGAGAGATATCCATTCACTGCCTCTGGCACACGGCCGCGTTCAGATTCCCTGTAGTCAGCTGGATATCCCTGACTCTGCTTTCAATAGAAAGCGCTTACAAACTTACTAACAAAAAAACACTCACCTCCTTCTCCCGCACCATGTATTTTTGCGGATTATCGCCCTTCGTGAATGTTCTTGTCAAGACTTTTTCATGAAATGGCGTATCAGCTCAGTTACACAAGGTATTGTTGTCATTCTGAGTGCAGCGACGCTCTGGGAGCGGAATGAAGAATCTCTCTTTACTGCAGAATCTAGAGAGATTCCTCACTCCTTCGCCAAGCCTCAGTCGTTCGGAATGACAGCCTCCGCCCTTGTGTAACTGAGCCAATACGAAATGCCAGGATTCAAGGAACATGGCACAGTCTCCAATGGAGAGGCCTGGCACATGTGCTCTTATCCAAGCCGCATTTGCAGAGTCCTTTTTTTGGTTCTATAGTTCTGCAAAAGGCCTCGGAAGATCATCTCCAGCGATGTTTTCGGGGACAGCAAGACACGGAGACCGTTGTATGGGCGCATTTAGGGTCATATCGAGAGAATATCTCTATGTTCTCGTTTCGGTCTGTCTGTTGACAGCGACTGGCTTGTTGGAGAACGCAGCAGCGCAGTCGGGACAGAGTCCCAAACCCACCCCGACACCACTTTTCTCATTCCGTATTGCACTGACGGCAACGCCGATGCCCGATCTCGTCATCCCACAGGAAGACCTGAAACTGGATCCTGTCGAGCCTTTTGAAGGACGCACCCTCTTTGTGCGCTTCACCGTCAAGAACGTCGGCAACGGACGCGCAGAGGACATCACCGTGGACGCCTATCAGCGAAAGGCCGACGATCCGCAGGCTGTTCCCCAAACGCTGACCACCTCGATGCATCCCGATCCCATACCCTTCCTCGCCCCGGGTCAGTCGGCTGAACTGACCATGCGTTGGGATGCCTTTGACAACGCGGGAAACCACTCTATCGAAGTGATCGTTGACCCTCAGAACCGAATTCAGGAATCGAACGAGACAAACAACAGCACGTCCATTTCGTTTCACGTGACACCAAATTACCTTGCCCTGACTGAAGAAGGGAACTGGTTTCTTTCTCAAGCGAGACAACGCCTCAGACAAGCGGTAAAACAGGTGGAGGCCTATCGGGAGTGGGCACCCGGAGATCCTCGGTTCCTTGAGGAACTCGATCATCAGTTTCTGGTCTATCTGCATCTGGTGGACGAGGATGTGGCTATTGCCGAAAAGAAAGCGCGGGAAGCCCTGACCGTATTTCCAAAGAATGTGCCTCTGTCCTATCTGCTTGCAAGCGCTTTACTTCTTCGTGAGGCAACTTCGGAAGCGCTTGATGTCATTGAGAGTGTTTCAACGACATGGGGCAGCACAGAAGATCAACTTCTGCTGCGGGTGTTGAGGGAAAAGGATCAGGATGCGGCAGAGTTCGCCAAGTGGAAGAATTCAACTGACATCAAAGATGTTGAAATGTTCCTCCGAACCTCGGTGGAACGTCTTCCGGGGTCGCCGTACAGCTGGCTTCAACTCGGTCTGGTGCTTCTGGATAGAGGAAAGCACTCTGAAGCATGTGAGGCATTCGATCGCTCCTTCTTTCTCACCCGCGGGAAGATTTACACCGTCACAAGCGACTGGACTTTGTTCAACTGGACTCGCGCGCTTCATGCGATGAGAAGAGATCAGGAAGCACTCGAACATCTGGCTTGGGGTATCAAGCACTTCAAAAGACCCTTCAACCTCTTGTTTCAATATGCCACCGTTGGTTTCGAATCCAAGCTTGTCTCACCTCACGTAGCACTTCATTTTGTTGACCAAATTATGGACAGCCAGGAAACCCCTTTCTGGATGACCCGACTGCTGTATCTTCGAGGCAGGATACTGGAGCAGCTTGATCTGCATGAGGAGGCGGAATCAGCATATCGGATGTCTCTGCTTCAGGATGCCTCCTACGAGCCGAGCATCAAGGCGCTCGACATCCTGGGAGCCACACCGTGACCTTGATGGTAACCCTATGGGAAAAGGATTGTCTTTGATATTCAGAGATCTTCCCGTTGCATTCAAGCAGATGCCCAGTGCGGCACGTGGAATTGTCTGCTACGCACAGGGCGATCTGCGCGGTATTCTCCGAACCAACGAAGTTCCTTGGGATGCTCTCGTCAAGCAACGACGTGGACACCCTTGCCTGATGTCTCCGGCTCTTGCTCAAGTCATCGCTCAGAGTCAGAATTTCTGGGGCGCTGGAAGCAAGTCTGCCAGAAACGCTGAGGCTCTTGCCGAGAGCGGTACTTTCTGCGTGGTGACGGGTCAGCAGCCTGGTCTCTTGACCGGACAGCTCTACACGCTTTTCAAGGTTTCTACGGCAGTTGCAGTTGCCCGACGTGTGGAAGAGGCAGTTCCGGGATGCCGTGTCGTTCCGGTCTTCTGGAATGCGTCCGAAGACAGCGATACAGAGGAAGTCGCCTCGACGTGGATTTTGAATCGTGACGGTATGCCCTCCGGTTTTCGCATGGACTTGGGCGGTGTTTCCGATGGGACACTCATAGGAGCGCTCCCTGTTGGCGTGGTGAAATTCGCAGAGTTGGAAAAATGGTTTCGTGAGAACGCGCAGGAGACCGAGTTCTTGTCCGAAATTCTCTCACTACTTCACGAGACTTGGTCTGCTTCCAGCAGATATTCTGAGTGGTTCAACCGTATCCTGCATCGGATGCTTCCAGAGAGTGGGTTGGTCATTATCGAAAGCGCGCTGTTGGAAACCAAGGATCTGACGCGGCATTTCTGGGAGCCTTCCCTCAGGGAAGAAGGCTTACTGCATCGTTTGCTTGCCGAGTCGGAACCGAACCTGAGAGCGCTCGGTATCGAGCCTCGCCTGAAATGTCGTTCCGAAGACACCGGATGGTTCATGGTTCAAAACGGAGAGCGTCACGCAATCCACCGAAACGAAAATGGACTGGCCATTGCCGGTCAGGAAGTTCAGCTGGAGACACTTGTAGCGGATTCACAAACGCAGTTCAAGCCCGGCGCTGCATTCCGTCCGCTGATACAGGATTCGCTGTTCCCGAATCTGGCCACAGTGGTCGGTCCGCATGAGTTGGAGTATCACCTGCAACTCGATCCTCTGTATCGGCATCACTCTGTCTTCAGACCGAAGGTACTGCCCCGATTCTCGGGAGCCGTTGTGGAATCAAAAGTGGCTCGTCTGATCAAGGACTGCAACATTCAGCCACAGGATTTTTGGCGGCCGGAACGTGAGTTGGAGAAAAGCCTCTTTCGGTTGGGACAGGGCAAACAGATCACCCAGTGGGCGGACGAATGTCGGAATCTGATATCAGAACATTTCCAACTCTTGGCCCCCGCAGTTCCACCCTTGGGTGAGGATATGGCCGCCCCAGTGGAAAAGAAATGCCAGCGCATGCTTCAGGAAATCGCCAGTTTGGAGGACATTCTGATCCGACGTGCCTCTCAACGTGATGAGATTCTTCACAACCGCCTCGTTCGGGCTAAATCCTGCCTTTTTCCGAATGGTCAATGGCAGGAGCGCCTGATTTCCCCTTTTTACTTCCTTGCCAAGTATGGACTCACATTTCTCAGCGACCTGGATCGGGCAGTCATGCAATCTTGCTGTCAGGAACCCCTTTTTCATTTTCTGGAAATGTCCCTCTGAGTACATTCCATTCGGCGGTGTAGTACGCACTTTTCTGTCCATGGCCATTCATGGAGTGAGCAGCATAGAGGGTGGAACGAGTCTGCTTCGGCCTCCCCCGACTGCTTAGTCCTTTCGGACACTCACACGGGTTTCCTCCTGAATACCGCTGCAGAACGCATTCATCCTGCCCGCTGTTGTTCGTCTTTTTCGCGGGCGGGACGCCCGCGCCCCCTTGCCCTCATCCCGACCTTTTTCGAGAAGATCTCCTGGGAACGCCAAGTGTCCACTTGGCTCTTGTTCTTTCTCCGGACTGCCGAGCAGACGCTCGGCGATCCCAGGGCAGAGGATCATCGGCACGAATGCCTGTGTTACGTCGAGAAGCAGCCCTCAACGAGGAGGGTGTCTCAAAACACTCTTTGGGTTGTCATGCTGAGCGAAGCGAAGCATCTCTCTGATCGCTGAAAGCCCCATAGAATCGAGATTCTTCACTTCGCTTTGCTCCGTTCAGAATGACAGAAGGTGTTGCTCTAATGGG
>JAKQFZ010000520.1 GCA_029558215.1 Candidatus Omnitrophota bacterium | reverse complement strand
AATGCCCGGAGAAGCATCCGGGGACGCAAGGCTGCCTTCGGCAGGAGGCGATTTTGAAGACTGTCTGTTCGCACAGACCAGTTTCGGCTTTGCGAGACCAATAAGAAGGATCGAGAAAGAGCTGGTAGAGACGGTCGCTGCGCTCACGAGAGAACCGAGATCCTGACCGGTATCATGTCAGAATCACATAAGAAAACGGCTGTCATCCCGTAGAGCCTGCCCTGATGTGATCCTGTTCAGGGCAAATGATCGGGATCTCGCCCAGAAGATCCGCTGGACGCCAGAAGTTCGCTGTACGCTTAAAATCAAGGACCCGCTGATCGCTGCTCAAAACAACGTTGTCCGTCAACGGTCCAGAGAGAGGCCGCTGAACGCTTAAAAGCGGAGAACCCGCTGAACGCTGCTCAAAACAACGTTGTCCGTCAACGGTCCACTGTCCTCCGAAATCGTCAACAACAATCGAGAAGGAGCATGGTCGAGACGTTCGCTCACTCACAAGAAGAGCGAATTCTGAGCAGGATCATCTCGAGAATGACGGAAAGCAAGAAAAGACTCTGTCATCATACTCTTAAATCTTCCCTGGAATCTACTCACTTTGTCATCCCGTGATGCTTTTGCACGGGATCTCGCTCTTCCTAACCAAGTCTCGATAACCCGCTTGTATCAACCCAATCTTTCTAACCCGTACTATGTAACCCGTTCCTATACTAGGCTCTTCCACCCGGCATAGCCGGACTGGCCTCGCGAAGCGGGTTTTGTGTTCTTCTAGTTTTTCTCGCCACTGCTTGCAGTGACCGGCTTTTGCCTATGGCAGAGACTGGCAGTATATCTCTCTTCTCTCGTGAACGCAGCGAACCTCTCGACAACGATATTTCTCAATGGTCTTTGTTTGCCCGCATAGCTGGAACTGGCCGCACAAAGTGTGACTTGTCTGCGTTAGCAGACTGGCCAGGCGGAGCCTGACTGGCTATTTTGTTGCTTCCTGGCGCGAAAGCGTCAGCATCACTTCCCCGGATGTTCCTCCGGGCATCACTTCCTCGCGC
>JAKQFZ010000518.1 GCA_029558215.1 Candidatus Omnitrophota bacterium | reverse complement strand
AAACAATAGGCTGTCTGTGTGTTTCCTCGTACACTCCCATCTTCTCCGACATAGGCACATCTGAAAGCTTCTTTGATCTGAGCAAAAAGAGCATCATACTTTCTGACATCCTCTTGCCGCCCCAGATGTTCAGCAATCTCGGACATGAGATTCACCACATAGGCAAAATACGCTGTGGCAATGACCTCCTTAGGCGTGTCGGCATTGATCGAAAGCCAGTCTCCATAGCCATGCGCAGGTCGCAAAAGCTCCTTACTGTTCGCTTTCAAGTACTCAATGTGTTTTGCCATCGAGTCGTAGTGGTATTCCAGAACGCGTCTGTCTCCATAGACCTGATGAATGACCTGAGGACATACAAGTCCGGCATCACCCCAAGCGGGAACACCAGCGCCAAGTCCCAAGTCGGGAGCAATGTCCGTAAATGCTCCGTCCGCACGCTGAGCATCAGACAAGTCCACCAGCCACTTCGTGAAGAATGAAGCAATGTCCATGTTGTACGACGCAGTTCGGGCAAAGACCTGCGCATCTCCTGTCCACCCCAGTCTCTCATCGCGTTGGGGACAGTCGGTTGGCACTTCGAGATAGTTCCCCTTCTGTCCCCAGAAGATATTGTGGTACAGCTGATTGACCATAGGATGAGAGCACTTAAAAGATCCCACAACGGGAGCATTTGAGTGAACCACAATCCCGGTGACGGTGTTCAAACTGGGCTTCTCTGTGACTCCCTCGATCTCCACATATCGAAACCCATGGAATGTGAACCGAGGCTCCCACGTTTCAGTACGGCCTCCTCTGCAGACATAAGAATCTATGGCTCTGGCTCCTCGCAGATTTGCTGTGTAAAGAGTGCCATCGGGGTTGAGCATTTCGGCAAACCGAATCTGGATTCTCTGGCCAGAGGTTCCCTTCACTTTCAGACGAATCCATCCAACCATGTTCTGACCGAGATCAAAAACAAAGACACCTGGCTTCACTTCCTGCACAGTCTTGGGTCTGATCGTGTCTGTCTGTTGAACAGTCACGCCAGGATAGCCTTCCAATGACGCACCAGTAAATCCCCCCACGGTGACAGAATCCCAGCCACAGTCACTATAGTCAGGGCAGTCCCAGCCAGCCAGTTCCTTTCGCGCGTCGTAACTCTCACCCATGAGGAAGTCCGCTTCGCAAATTGCACCGTATGAAGCCTTCCAGGAGGCATCCGTTACAACATTCTCCGTGGTGCCATCTTTGTACTCAATTCGCAGTTGGCAACACATCCGAGGCTTGTCTCCATAGCGATCTCGAATGCAGCCCCAACCAACGTGCCCCGAATACCAACCATCCGCAAGGATGATCCCAAGCGCATTGCCTCCCCTGCAAACCAGTTCTGTCACATCGTACGTGTTGTAGTAAACACGCTTCCTGTAGTCAGTCCATCCAGGGGTAAAATAGTCGTTGCCAACCTTCTCGCCGTTGATACGCAGCTCATAGAGACCAAGAGCTGATGCGTAGACAACCACTCTCTTTACCGCTTTTTGAACGACAAAACTCTTCCTCAGGTATGGCGGCGGAGGCAGATGAAGCGCTTCGCTCTTGCCAGGAAGTCCCCAAGGTGGACGTCCCATATCGCCAAGTTCCGCCGCATTTGGCCATTGGGAATCATCAAAATCAGACTGATGCCAGCCGGACAAGATCTCGTTATTGCATTTTCATTCTCGGTTGATCCTTTGAACGACTGAGTCACCATTGTCCAGAAGAACAACCAGCACGCCAGCCAAACCAGCTGGGCTGACCGTGGTATTGGTCGCCTCAATTGCAAGCGTGTTGATACCGCATCTCAGAGAATCTGCCACGACCAGTGTCCTTGGCCTCTTCCAGGCATCGCGCTTTCCATCGCTCTTTCCCGCCTGAACACCATTCACATAAAGGGTGAACTGATCGTCGGCCGTCAGCAGAAATGAGGCTGACCCGATTTTCACGCCATCGGGGATCGAAAGAGTGCGTCGGAAATACCTGCTGCCAACAGGTGCCTCGTCAGCCGGATTCCCCTCCGGAAACCAAACCCAGCGACATGCACTAAGACTCAGCTGCGACTCCATCTCCGCAGGAATCTCGGGTCTCGGAACAGGTTTATCGTAGCCGATCCATCGAGCCTTCCAGTCAGTCGCATTCAGCACGCCCATACTCCAATAGGCCGGTTCACTCCATGGAGACGTTGCACCCTGCTCATCCGATACTCTCACTCGCCACCAGCATTCCATGTGGGACTTCAACGCCCTTCCCCGATAGGTTATCTGGTTAGTGGCATCAGATCTCAGCATCCCGGAATCCCACAAGTCCGGTTGCCCCTTTGTGAGTAAGGACTTGCTCGTCGCTGCCTGAATCTCATAGGCTATCTGTCTCTGACCATGGCGATCAGGATTGCACGAAGACAGTTCCCAACTCAGGCGTGGCTTCTTCACATCAATGCCCAACGGATTGACCTTGTACTCACATCGCAAGTAGACCGGCTTGATTCCTGATTTCTTTGCAGCAGCCATAGTTTCTTCTCCCCTACCCAGAAAACATAAGAGGACAAATGCCGCAAGTGCGACCCAGATCCGCTTACTGTTCTCAGTGCGATTCAAATCTCTTCATCCTTTGTCAGGAACGAGTCTTAACGCGTTCCCGCTAAAGACCTTTTCCAAGACGTCATCGGGAAGATCCATTACTTGAAGGACTTCCTGATGACGGTTGTCAAATAAATCCCTGCCGTAAAGCAGACGATCCTGGAATTCCAGAACAAACTCACGCCCAAACTCAGGATCTCGAGCAAGTGCATTGTGCCCAGATCCACCGGAAAGATCGCCGTAGAGATTTGGATATTTCCGGAGCATTTGGACAACCTTGCCCTCTGGAATCACTTTGCCTTTGGGGTAACTCTCTTGCAGGTAACGATCGTCATTCGATATGCGTGCCCAGAATCCAGGAGCATGTGCCAGAATGACTGTGTCAGGACAGAGTTCTAATGCGCGTTCCAGCGACTCATGACTCCCCCCATACCAATAACTTGGCCGGGGGTATTTCGACGGCCTCTGCAGTTCATAGTCCAGATGAATGGTTACAGGGAGACCTCTTTCGCCGCAGAAACGAAACAGACGAATGGCGTCGGGGTTATCGAACATAAGACGAAACTTGAACTCGCCGCAGATCCGAACGCCGTAGATGTCCATCATTGCTTGGAGCTGGTCAATAGCTTCCGGTCTTCTGGGGTCAGGTGAAAATCCCAGGATGAAACGTTCCGGACATCGTTCCGCATAGCTGAGGCAGCGCGCAAAGGGTATTGGGCCTCGGGGACCTGGATCGGTGATCACAGGAATTGCGTGGGGATCGTATTCGTCCTGAGGTGATTCCCAACTGAGTAGCCAAGTCTTGTCAATTCGACACTGATTCATGTCCTTGAGAAAGGCGTTCAAATCATGGTGTCGCCAGTCTGGATGATTGTGAGCATCAATAATCATGCAATCCCTCCCATAGACGCATCAAGATATCTATCGCATCAGATAATTCAGTTGCTTCCATCCGTATCGAACGTAATTGGCCAGTATTTTCAGGGAACGAGCACGCGACAATGTTCTCAAGATGTAGCCGGGACGAAGGTAGAACGTTCTCAGCGCCTTCGGTCTTTGCTGAGCCAATTGCTCCAGAGTGAAATGCCCTGTCGCATACGCAGGTTGCGAATACGCAAGAGAGGGAAGTTCGTCGGGATTCAGAAGCCCTTCACGAATACATACGTCGTAAAGTTCTGTCCCTTCAAAGGGATATGTGTAGAAGAACTCGATGAAATCAGGCGATATCTCACATGCGAATTGAACCGTTTCCTGGAAAGTCTTTTCTGTCTCCCAAGGCAATCCCAACAGAAAATAAACGCTGCTCCGAATACCGGCTCGTCGGCATTCCTTCAACGCATTGCGAATCTGATCCTTCGATATTCCCTTGTGGATGACATCCAGGATTTCCTGACTGCCACTCTCCAGACCGAAAGCCATCAGCCAACAACCGGCGCTCTTCATGGCTGAGAGCATCTCAGTGTCGATAGTGTCAACACGACTGTTGCACGACCAACGAATCCTCAAGTCCGAGGAGCGAAGTGCCTTGCAGAAGTCCATGATCCAGGAGCGACGAGCCGTAAATGTATCCGAACGAAACAGAAAGTCCCTGATGCCAAAACGCTCCACACACTCACGGATTTCCTCTAGGATGTTTTCGGGCGCACGGGTTCGAGGCTTCGTTCCTGCAACGACCCGAGAGAGGCAGAACACACACTTAAATGGACATCCCCGACTCGTCACGATTGTCGTCTGTGGAACATCCATATCCGGCCTTCTGTACAACTCGTTGCGAACCAGGTATCGCGCAGGGAATGGTAATGAGTCCAGGTCGTTCACAAAGGCGCGCTCTTCCGTTCGCACAAAATCTCGTTCTGACCGAAATGTGAGGCCGTGTATCTTGTCCAAATCCCCATCCCGTGCGAGCTCGGCAGCGGTTTCCTCATACTCTCCCCGAATGACCATATCCAAGTCAGGATGCTTGAGGAGGGTCGCTTGATCCCGAAAATG
>JAKQFZ010000497.1 GCA_029558215.1 Candidatus Omnitrophota bacterium | reverse complement strand
GTGGCGCTTGGACAACACGGCAAATGGCAGAAGAGAAGAAGAGAGCACGGAACTGTGGTTCTGTTGGAACTGTACATCGCATTGCAATGGAGCTTGGGTACCGCCGCATGCGGATGACTACAGTACCAATGCTCACGGATTCACACAAGGCACAACGAGAGAAATGGGCATCAGACCTTCTGCAGAGGGAGGATGGCCCGTTTGGTGATGGCGACACAGACTACATCCACGTTGACGAAAAATGGTTCTATGGCCTGCGCCCATCAAAGTGGTTCTGGGTCGCAAAAGACGAAGATCGGCCAGTGACCGCGATTCTCAGCCGTTCGCACTTGAACAAAGTCATGTTTCTCGGCGCAGTTGCTCGGCCTCTTCCGCAGCACAACTTCGATGGCATGATCGGCCTTTATCCTGTTGGAGATCTTGTTCCAGCACAACGCAGCAGCAGGAACCGCCCAGCTGGGTCACTGGTATTCCGTGAAGCCAACATGGATGCTGACATGTTCTGCAAGATGTTGAAGGAGTCGGTCATACCAGATGCGATCAGAAAAGCACCGTGGGCACATCGCATTGTCATTCAGATGGACAATGCTGGTGGTCATGGAGGTGGCCGTGGTGATGTCAATGCCACAACCTGTGCAAGGCTCAATGAGTGGGCACGAGATCTTCCACGTGACATTCTGGAGCTGTGCGACGATCCTGACAACCCACCTCAAGTCGAGTTCGTTGCACAGCCACCTCGTTCTCCCGACCTCAACGTTCTTGATCTCGGTGCATGGAACTCGATGAACGTTGCAGTCGATGCACAGAAAAATGGCCATCATCTTCGTCAACTCTCCCAAGAGGAGATCTACCACACTGTGCAGTCAGCTTGGAACTCCTGGGCAGCTGCAGACAAACTTGCAAGTCTATTTGCCACACTCGCACGCATCCTCCCACTTGTTGTTCACTGCAATGGTGGCAATAATTACTCAATCCCTCACTGAAAAAAACACGAAACGCATGAAAAAACACAAAATCAAGTTTTACAACCTTGACTCAGATGACGTCAGAACACATGAAAACCTCCAACCGTGGCAATAGTGATACCAATACCACAGTTTATTATTAATACAATC
>JAKQFZ010000495.1 GCA_029558215.1 Candidatus Omnitrophota bacterium | reverse complement strand
CGCTTTGGGGTCGTCCCGAGAGGGAATGAAGCCCGTCGCCTCGACCATCGGCGTGGCACTCATGGGATCAATGACCGTGACGGAAAACTCTCCAACGTGATCTCCGTTGACATCTGCCAGAGCATCTTCCATTGAATACTCAATATCGTCAGACGTCGCCCAAGTCGTAAAGCGAGGCCCGCTCTTGGGCTTGTTGAGTTCGTTCAAGCCCAGTTCGATGCCTGCCTCTGTGACGGCCATCGCCTGATACATCCGGTAGGTCTGTCGTGCCATTCTTGTCTGAGACAAAACAGCCCGCAACGACCAGACACCGATACCGAAGATGATGATCGAGATGATGAGCGTGAACGCCAGAATCGTCCCTTTCTGAGAACGCGCCCTTCTCGCTGCAGTACTGACTAATATGTTCCTGTTCATGATGAACCTCCTTCCAAGTTCGGCACCCGAACTTAGGGGCTAACAGATTGCTCTTTGTTGCGCTGTCGGATTGAGCCCGACACGAAACTCTCATAGGTCTTTCCTCGCAACACCCGACTATCCTTGAATCGAAAATGAACCACGAAGGCTCCCAGGGCGTCAGGCTTGGCTGAAAAAGTGCCCTCGACGGCATTGCCCCTCACCGCGTTGCCGAAGACCATGCTCTCCGCCCGACGAGAACTGATGTCACAGGGCATCACCTGGCGAATGATGACGGTGCCATCGGGTTGTTCGTCTTCATAATAGGCAACCAGATCGAACTCGGTCGTGTTGAGAATCGCATACTCATCCTCATCAATGGGCGGAAGCTTGATGATCATCGCTCCCGTGGAATCGGGAAGCACGTCCGTGGCAGGGACGAGTCCCGCACCCATTCTCAGATCTCGCGTCAGTCGATCGGAGAAAGCGCGCGCTTCCGTGTTGACCCGGTTGAGTTCCGCGGTCTTCATCATCGTGGCCTGCACTGCGATGAACACCGCAATGACACCGGCCACGATCATACTGGTAATCGCCACGCTGATCATGCTCTCGATGAGGGTAAAACCCCGAGATGATCTCCCGAAAATCCCCCCTGCCCCCCTTACCAAGGGGGGTAAGAACTGTACTGCCCCCCTTACCAAGGGGGGATCAAGGGGGGATTTGTCATCCCCTTGAGTTGCGCCGTAGGCCCATGAGGAGCTTCGGTAAGTGGATTGGGTTTTTTGTGTATTCGTCTTCATGTTCGGCTCACCCCATTCTTGGCGATGTAGGTGATGGTCTGCATCGTCTGATAAGCGGGCTTGCCCCCCGCCTTCCATCGAATCCGTACCTCAAACTTGAACAAGTCCGGAGCCACCTGCGTCTTGATGACCTGTCCCGTCGCATCGTCCAGAGGGTACTGATACTGCCCGTCATTGAGTTCCGGGTTGATCGGCTCTCCGGTCACGGTTCCGATGGACGTCACCTCAAAGTTAATCCGTTCAGGCAGGTTGGTCAGCGCCACGAAGGTCAGATCCCGGAGTTCCTCAAGCCGGGACTCCAGGATGCGGGTCACGTACAATTGCTCCTGGGTCTTTCGGACGATAGCCCACTCGGAGATGACCATCGAGAAAGTCGCCAGAAGTGCTATGGCGAATATCGTCACCGAGATCATGACCTCGATCAGAGTCACCCCTGTCTGGTGACTGATGCCCTGTTTCCTTTTGAGGAAGCCATTGGAATGGATTCTGCAAAGGTCTGGCAGCTTGAGCAAGGGTTCGCAACGTGCGACATGAGAATCCCCCCTCAATCCCCCCTTAACAAGAGGGGCAGGGGAGATTTGTCCATAATGAGGAGGTCGTGACTGTAACAAAACTGAGGTTGAGCCAGCCCCTGCCTGGCTCCTTGACTTCTCTTCGCAGATATTGTCTCTCATTTTTAACACTCCCTCTCGGCCAGATTCAGCCGGATACTGGTTAGGAATTGTATCCCAAAATCCAGCCAGGTGCTACTACTAACGAATGAGAATGGACTTTGGTCGCGTTCGGTGCAGAAAGGACTGAACCGAAACACTTCGTATCTGTCTTGTCCTAAGGGGCTCTCGAAGGTGGGAGAAAGGTGCTCTGGGTTCAAGAAATCCGCCTGACTTGGTGCGCCAGACAAAGGTTCTATCTCGGATCCAAAGGCTCCCTCTCATCCAACGGAAGCCGCAGTTGAAGACCTGATCATCCTTTCAACTCCTTTCCAATAACCATTTTACCGCAGAGTCTCCAGGTGTCAAATGTTTCGTAGGCCGGTCTGCATTGGCTCAGTTATGCAGGTGATACAGATAGGATATGCTCTCCCGAAAATCCCCCCTGCCTTGTTAAGGGGGGTTCAGAACAAGACACCCCTTCGTCAAGGTGGTTCTGAAAACACCCTTCGACAAGGGGGGATCAAGGGGGGATTTGTCATCCCCTTCGGGTGCGCTTGGCCATGAGAGGCTTCGGCAGTGTCGCAGAGCCTCTGCAACCGAAGCATACCTCTACCCCCTCCGTAACTGAGCCAGTAGGCCGGTTTTGGTTTGACAAGGGTTCCAGATTGGATAAACTTAAGAAAAAGGGTACTTTGTTCTGAGTTCATAAGAGTCTTGCATTCTGTACAAGACGTAGCGCGGGTGGTTTGTTTCTCAAAGGACTGTGAAACATGATCTACCTCGACCTGGTTTTGAACCTCACGCTGCTGGTAGCACTCAGTGTCATCTCCGGTTTTGTTGACAAGCGCTGGCCTCGACACACCCGACTGGGTGTCCTGATGCAGGGATCGCTCTTTGGCGTGACCTCTGTCATCGGCATGTTGAAACCACTTGTCGTTGGTCCTGGCCTGATCTTCGACGGTCGTTCGGTGCTGTTGAGTCTTTGCGCTTTGTTTTTCGGACCTTGGGCAGCGGTGACGGCTGCCCCCATGCCGATCGCATGTCGCATTTGGATGGGTGGTTCCGGATCGCGCATGGGGGTTTTGGTCGTTCTCTCGTCCGTAGCGATCGGTTTGTGGGCGCATTCAAGACTCCGGCCGCATGAGAGACCGATCTCCTCTCGAAGTCTGTATCTGTTTGGCTGGGCGGTTCACCTGGCGATGGTCGCCATGATGTTTACGCTTCCCCCGGAGATGATCTTCCAGGTCATGTTTCGAATCGGTCCGCCCGTGCTTCTACTCTATCCACTCGCGACGCTTCTTGCGGGTAAGATTCTTGCCGATCAACTCGAAACGCAAAGATTGATCAGGCAACTGCATGAGAGCCAAGAATTTACCAAGACAATTCTTGACAATCTTCCAATTGGTGTTGCTGTCAACTCCTTGCATCCTGAAGTTGTTTTCACGTACATGAATGACAACTTTCCAAGATTCTACCGTACCTCTCGTGAGACACTTGCCCATCCGGATGCTTTCTGGAGCGCTGTGTATGAAGATCCGGACTTCAGAGAACAACTGCGCAAGAGAGTCTTGGAAGACTGCTCAAGCAATGATCCTCAGAGGATGGAATGGGTGGACATTCCCATCACAAGAGCAGGTTCCGAGACAACCTACATCACCGCGCGAGATATTCCAGTTCCGGGAAAGTCCTTGGTTATCTCCGCCGTCTGGGATGTGACAGACAGAAGAATGGCGGAGTTGGCGCTGAGAGAGAGTGAATCGCGTTTTCGTTTGTTCGCGGAACTGGCACCTGTTGGCATCGTCATTTCCGATGTACAAGAAAACACACTCTACGTGAGCCAGAAGTTCGTCGAAATGTTCGGCTATACCATGGAGGATATGCCTTCTGTCGAGCATTGGTGGCCTCTTGCCTATCCCGACGAAAAACTCAGAAATCAGGTTCGCGCGCATTGGAAGCAGGCGCTTGAATATGCGCGGGCGACCCGAAGTGAGATTGCTCCAGTGGAGTTTCCGGTGACCTGCAAAGACGGGACAGTGCGAGAGATCGAGTTTCGGATGTCCAACAGTGGTGATCTGAATTTCGTCCTCTTTACAGATATTACCGAACGGAGACGCACAGAAAGGGAAACAGAGCAGCTGCAATCACAGCTGCTCCAAGCGCAGAAGATGGAGTCTGTGGGCAGGTTGGCAGGTGGCGTGGCACACGATTTCAACAATATGCTCATGGTCATTGCAGGTCACACTCAGATGGCATTGGAACACCTGAATCCTCAAGATGCCGTCTACGCTGATCTCGTCGAGGTTCAGAAGGCGGCCAGTCGTTCGACAGATTTGACTCGCCAGCTGCTAGCCTTCGCCCGCAAGCAGGCGATCGCTCCCCGCGTTCTTGACTTGAACGAGACGGTAGAAGGAATGCTGAAAGTATTGCGCCGACTTATGGGTGAGGACATTTCCCTGGCATGGATGCCCGAGCCTGGACTGTGGCCGATCTGCATTGATCCGTCACAGGTTGATCAAATCCTCGCGAATCTCTGTGTGAATGCCCGAGATGCCATCGCGGGCGTTGGCAAAGTCTCCATCGAGACACAGAAGGCGACCTTTGATCTCGAGTACTGCGAGGATCACCTCGGCTACCAACTCGGAGATTATGTCATGCTTGCCGTCAGCGATAATGGCTGTGGCATGGACAAGGAGACGATGGAGAATATATTCGAGCCCTTCTTCACGACCAAGAAAGCGGGTGAGGGCACTGGCCTGGGTCTGGCAACCGTGTATGGTATCGTCAGGCAAAACAACGGGTTCATCAATGTCTACAGTGAACCTGGAAAGGGAACCACCTTTCGAATCTACCTGCCAAGAAACACTGAGGGCGAGGTGAAGGCCGAATCGGATTCCGATCATGAGATTCCCAAGGGAAAGGGAGAGAGGATTCTTCTCGTTGAGGATGAAGGTGCGATACTTGAAACAACGCGACGCATGCTGGATCGGCTTGGATACAAAGTCATTGCGGTTTCTGCCCCAGGTGAGGCAATTCGATTGGCAGCTTCTTTTCATGAGAGAATTCACCTGCTGATTACGGATGTCATCATGCCTGACATGAACGGCAGAGATCTGGCAGAACGCATCAAGCAGTTGCTGCCCGAAACAAAACGCCTTTTCATGTCAGGATATACGGCGGATGTCATCGCTCATCGCAGCGTGCTGGAAGAGGGTGTGCAGTTCATCGAGAAGCCGTTTTCCTCTGAAGCGCTGGCGTTAAAGGTTCGAGAAATACTGGATCAGGTCTGAAGACGACGTGTCTGGGTGTTTTCCCAGTCGGATATTGCTCGTGAAGTCTGAAAGGCGCGGTTCCCATGAAAGACAGGGCGCGAAAGTCCATTCCGTCGAAGTCGGAGCATCCGCTTCATGTGAGTCTTTTCCTAGGATTTGCACTGCTGGTTCTGACTATCGTTTGTCTTTTGTTGGCGCTTTCCTTGTACCGAGCCTTTCATCAGGCGCGCTCGAGAGCCTTGGAGACCATCGAACGAGCGCAGCAGAAAACCAATCTGGAACTGCACCGACTCATTGAACCCATCGCCGAAGAAACCGTTCGGGCGTATGGATGGATTGCGACAGGCTTGGTGAAGCGCTATGACCCTGAAGCATTGAACGACCTGTTCCTCCCTGGCATGTTCCGTCTCCCGCAGTGTGTCTCGATGATGGTTTCCGACATGAGCGGGTATGAATACACGATTTTCAGGGACTCTCCAACGGATGGCACAACAGACCGTTCGGCACATTCCTGGACAACCCGAGACTATCGGCCATCGAATCGCCCCGCTGACTGGGAGAAAACGGCTCGGTGGATTCAGTGGGACGAGAGTGGAAATGCGCCGCTCAAGACCTGGTGGGAATCCCCGATGTGGACGGAGAAGGATGTACTGGAGCACAGACCTTCCGGGACACGCTCAGACGGTTTGAGCGAAGATGAGCGCGCGTATGATCCAAGGAAGCGTGTGTGGCATAGCGAACCACGTGCGCGCTATCGGGATATGAGCCTCGCAGAGGTGATGAGTGCGACAGAGGGCACTGTCTTCTGGACGGACGTTGACTACTTCTTTACAAGCAAGGCACCTGGGATCACCGCATCTATTGCCGCCAAAGACCCGTCGGGAGACATGGTTGTTGGCGGCAATAGATGCGGTGA
>JAKQFZ010000489.1 GCA_029558215.1 Candidatus Omnitrophota bacterium | reverse complement strand
CATGCTCTCACCTGGCAATACGACAGGTCTGAGGGCATTGGTCAGATCGTTGATATTCAGGACGACGATATCCTGAATGGAAGCCACCTTGTTCAGGTTGAAATCGTTGGTGACGATGGAAGCGTTGATCTCCTTGGCCAGCAATACCAGTTTTTCGTCCACGTCCATCCGATGTGTTCCTGGTTCTTCCTCGGCGATCTGGACGGCATAGTGACCTTCCTGAAGCCGTTTGAGCACATCCAAGCCGCGCCGTCCCCTCTTTCGCCTTATCGGGTCAGAGGAATCGGCAACGGTCTGCAGTTCGCGCAGAACGAAATTCGGGATGACCAATGGGCCTTCGACAAAACCCGTCTCCACAATGTCGGCAATTCTGCCATCAATCAAAACGCTTGTATCAAGGATCTTCTTGCTTCCGCCTGCCGATCCGCCCAGAGTCCATCGGGTACCAGAGAAACTGATCCGGTCAGAGTATCTAAGCGCTACAACCAGTCCGAAATAAGACAAGAACACGTTGAGCATGACTTTTGAAATTCTGTATGAAGGATCGTCTGATGAGACCGGAAAAACTCCAATGACCAGTTGCGCCACGATAAGACCACTGGTGAGTCCCAGGATGCCCACAAGCAGCTCGCGGGGGGGAACATATTCGACCTTAGATTCCAGGTACACATAGGCCACTGCCACAATGAAAGAGACCATGCCCCACATGGCCTGCTTTCCGATACCGCCCTTAGGATCGACCCAGGAACAGATGATGAATCCAGAAACCGCGCAGAAAATGACGAACATAACACGGACTGTCTTCAGAAGTTGCACTTTGCTTTTCACCTCCTCTCTCTCGTGAATCATCTATGAATGCCGGCGGCCTCAAGAGCCTCCGGCAAATCCCTGACAGCGCAAACCTGAATTTGATTGCAGGTTCCGGCGGACAGCTGTCGAGCATTGCCCTCCGGCAATACACACTTCTGAAAACCGAGATTCCTGCCCTCAAGAACACGTCGCTCTGCCTGATTAACTGTACGTATCTCCCCTGCCAAACCTAACTCCCCAAAAACAAATGTTTGTGAAGAAATCTCACAGTCCAAAAAGCTGGAAGCGACAGCCAAGCAGACTGCCAGATCCACCGCAGGTTCAGAGACTCTTACCCCACCTACGACATTAAGGTAAACGTCCTGTCTTGTCAAGGGGAGTCCGGCGCGTTTTTCGAGCACAGCCAACAGCATTGCCGCCCGAGTGCCCTCCAATCCCGACGTGGTTCTTCGAGCTGCACCCCCTGAGACTGGATCTGTACAAAGTCCCTGAATTTCAAGAAGTAATGGTCTTGTTCCCTCAACGGTCGCTGTGACCACTGAGCCCGACGTTTCCTGACGACCTTCCTGAAGAAATGCGCGAGATGGATTCCGGACTTCCGCCAATCCGTCTGTGCGCATCTCGAATACTCCGATCTCGTCAGTGGAGCCGAATCGGTTCTTGACGGCACGCAGCAGTCGGTAGGCGTGGTGTCTGTCCCCTTCCATGTAGAGAACGGTGTCCACCACGTGTTCGAGCACTCGAGGCCCTGCAAGAACACCCTCTTTGGTCACATGGCCGACAAGGAAGACCGGCGTTTCGGTGCGCTTGGCGTAGCGAACCAGAGCATTGGCGCACTCCCGAACCTGGCTGACGGTGCCTGGAGCAGAACCAACATCGCCAAGGGAAACACTCTGAATCGAATCCACCACAACCGCGAACGGTTTTTGTTTCTCGGCTTCCTGGAGGATCAGTCCCAGATCGGTCTCTGCCAGCACGTACACTTCGGGGGCATTCAGATTGAGTCTGGATGCACGAAGCTTGGTCTGTCGAGTGGACTCTTCGGCTGTGACATAGAGCACCTGTCCATGACAGTCGGCAATGTTACAGGATACCTGAAGCAGCAGAGTGGACTTGCCCATGCCAGGCTCTCCACCGATGAGCACCACCGAACCAGGAACTAAGCCGCCACCCAGTACCCGATCCACTTCCTGAATACCCACCAGAAGCCTCTGCTCCGTATTCACCTCGATGGCAGGGAGAGCAACAGGGCTGCTTTCCACAGGCAATGCCCCACCACTGCGCGAGGAATTGGAACCACTTTGGAATGCCTCTTCCATCGCGGAATTCCAATTCTCACAAGCAGGGCAACGCCCGAACCATTTTGATTCGGCGTGACCACACTCCACACAAACGTAACGGACTCTGCTCTTCATCGTATAATGCGAACCCAAACCACATTGACGAACAACCGATCGAACTCATTCAAATATAGCACTTCATCATAAGACTGCCGAAGATTTTTGGAATAGGAAGAGCCAATCGCGTATTCATACGATAATAAAAATCGTATGATTTTTTCCTTGACTCCTCAACATCAATCCTTTCTACTTCCTCCTGGTGAAGGTAATACGAAATGGAGATTCGTGTTACCAATGACCCTACAAAGGCGCTTTGCCAAGATTAGGATCGCGTAGAGAGGAAGTTCGAGCATGTTCATCCAGAAAACAAGAGTATCTGCTTCATTGCTGTTTACCATGGCGCTTATTTGTTGTGGAAGCTTTGCCTTTGCAGAATCCCTGTGGGACCTTCAGGCGGTGGATGCCAACGGCGTCGGTACTCATCCGAAGGCCCTCGGTGAGCCCATTGAATCCAACAAGGTGACCGTCGAAGGCATTGCATTGAACGCACCTGCGGAGTTGCTGAATCCGTCTACGGCATGGCAGATCTATGTGCAGGCCGAAGGGGATGACACCGGAGGCATCGCTGTCTGGGCTGGCAAGTGGTACCAGCAAGCCAACTGGCCCAAGTATTCCACCGATATCCAAGCAGGAGATCGAGTTCATGTGCGCGGCTACCTGATGCCGAACGCGCGCGGCAAAGTGAACATAAACGAACGCCACAGTGCGGATCCGGCAATGCAGCTTGAGGTGACCGTGCTGGAGCGTGGTGTCGGTATGCCCGACCTCCAAGTCATCCCGAGCCTGGCACACTGCAACTTTTTTGATATGCATCGCGCTGGCGGCGGGGAACGCTATCAGGCTCAGTGGGTGGAACTGCGTGGTGTCACATTGCAGTCCGGCAATTGGGTGGCGGGGCAAACTGTGGTGATCACAGATGCCTCAGGTGCCACTCTAGATATGCTGCTTTCCAGCGAGGGCGAATTCACCGACCCAGCGCCTACTCAAACCTTCACGGTTCGAGGTATCTTTGATCAAGAAGACCTGACATCTCCCTTCTGGGAGAATTACCGGCTGTGGGTAAAGTCGGATGCGGACGTTATTGCCGATGTTCCTTCATCTTCGGTAGCAACGGGATGGGAACTCTATGAATGACCTTTGTCAGTTGCATTTCCCCGGGCTTGAGCACCGCCAGCGCCGTGCATTTACTTTGGTGGAACTGCTCGTCGTCATCGCAGTGGTGGCCATCCTGGTCGCCATCGCCGTTCCCAATTTTCTCCAAGCGCAAACGCGCAGCAAGATCGCCCGCGCCCACGCAGATATGCGCACACAGGCGTTGGGCATCGAGACCTATTATGTGGATAACAATTCCTATCCTTGTGCCTCCAGTTTTTGCGTGGGGACGATGAACACTACGGACGAGTACTATCGGCTCTCACCGGAGATTACTACGCCTATAGCCTATCTAACCTCATTGCCGTTGGATATCTTCAATCGCAGGCAACGCTACAAATACATCCGTCCAGGGAAAGGCTGGGCAAACGGCGTGCCTACCACACTAGCAATCTGGGTTCCCCGGCTCTTCCCAAATGATGGCGGTCCGGAACAGGATGTGCCTTACTTCCAGCCTGAACCATCGCCTGTAAAATGGGCACTCTGGAGCGTTGGCCCGCCGGGGCCACTTACGTTCTATGACAGCAGCATGCGCAACATTCCCGTTCCCAGGCGCAACTGGTACGACCCCACAAACGGCACGTGTTCACAAGGAATTCTTCCGCGCCTGAGCACAGGTCACACGGCTCCTTAGAGGTGAACGAACAACGACTACACCCAACAGACGTTCTCTGTTGCAAACGGTTCACTTTCCCATCTGATTCAGCGGAGATGGTTACATCTCAGTACAGTTCCCAGCCACTCAGGCTCGATGCCCCGCCATTGAACTGAAGGCCGCCGAAGGGAACACCGTAAACATACGAAGGTGTGTCGTCCGGTTCCCAGTTGACCGATTCCCAGACTCCTGCGCTGATCTCATTGGTGATGCACGGTTGAACACCCCATACGGTACCGCTTTCGGGTCGCATCGCAACACTGATTCCGGGGTAGTCGAATTCGCTCCAGGGGACCCTGTATTCAACTGTCAACTGTCCGCTCACGTGGGTGTATGCGATGTCTCCTCCTGCCACCCAATCTCTGCCAACGTTGGCATCCGTTGTCTTGATCAGACTTGCCTGCGACCAAACGTAGCAGTTCCCATCGGACGGATTGGGAGAGAAGAGGATTCTGTAGAATGGCTCAGTGCTCGTGCCAAAGGGAGAAAGAAAGAAGTTGATTCGATCTCCCAAAAGATCGAAATACCCATAGGACGGGGGAGGTGTGGTGTAGCCGGCAAGATAGCTGTTGTTCATCTCAAAGAGGATGTACAGGTGGGAGTCATCAAAGAGCATTCGGAAAGAGCCGTCTTCCACTGCCGGCACAGCGGGATTGTTGTGAAGCACATAACCGGTCCCTGCCGCCTCGGCAGCATCCCATTCTCCCGCGCTCACCAGACCGTTGATGACAGGCTTGGCATCCGAAGTTCCCAGATAATTGACGGTGTAGTTCTTGTCGGGTGCCTCGGGAGTCTGATATTCGAACTTGACGCCACCCGCAAACATGTTGCCGCTTAGGTCAATGTCTTCATTTGTCATGACCACAGAACCACTGAAGCCCTGGTGAAAGTAATAGGCATCCGTACCGAGCTGC
>JAKQFZ010000487.1 GCA_029558215.1 Candidatus Omnitrophota bacterium | reverse complement strand
TGACGGTCTGCAATCAGACTCAGGGTGTGGGTGCTTTGTTCCCGCAGAACAGAGGCTTCAACACTGTGGTGGGTCCCGCTTTCTGCGCCGAGCTGGATGACGTGGTCTGCGTTCAGTGCGGTCAGTGCGCGGCGGTCTGCCCCGTTGGAGCAATCACCGAGAATGACAACATTGAACTGGTCTGGGCGGCACTGGAGGATCCAAACAAGCATGTGGTCGTACAGACCGCCCCTGCGATTCGTGCTGCTCTGGGTGAGTGTTTTGGCTATCCGCCCGGGACATTGGTCACGGGCAAGATGGTCGCCGCACTGAGGCGTCTTGGCTTCGACGGCGTTTTTGACACAAACTTCACGGCAGACTTGACGATCATGGAAGAGGGGACAGAACTGCTGACCCGCCTGAAGAAAGCACTGGTCGAGAAAGCCGATGTCGCGCTTCCCATGTTCACCAGTTGCTCACCGGGATGGATCAAATTTGCCGAGCATTTCTATCCCGAATTCTTGCCAAACCTTTCCACCTGCAAGTCACCGCAGCAGATGTTTGGTGCGGTTGCCAAGACTTACTACGCCGAGAAGATTGGCAAGAGGCCGGAAGACATCTTTGTTGTCTCAATCATGCCTTGTACTGCAAAGAAGTATGAGAGTCTCCGTCCTGAGATGAAAGACAGCGGGGTGCAGGATGTAGATGTCGTATTGACGACTCGTGAACTCGGACGACTTGTCACGCAAGCCGGCATTGAGTTTACCGAACTGCCTGATGATGAGATGGATGCTCCGTTGGGCATCTCGACAGGTGCAGCGGATATTTTCGCCAACACCGGTGGAGTCATGGAAGCAGCTTTGCGCACCGCCTATGAGATAATCACGCAGAGGCCTTTGCCTTTTGAGGACTACCATGTCAAGCCTCTCGCTGGACTCGAAGGTGTCAAAGAAGCTTCGATCAAAATCACGGGTACGGTTCCCGACTGGTCTTTTCTTGAAGGTGTGACTCTGAAGGTCGCCGTCGCGCATGGTCTGAGCAATGCCCGCAAGGTCTTGGAACTGATCAAGAACGGAAAGGCTGACTACCATTTCATTGAAGTCATGACCTGTCCCGGTGGCTGCATTGGCGGTGGCGGTCAACCACGTTTCACCACGGACGAGGTTCGTCTCGCCCGCACCAGAGCCATCTTCCAGGAAGATGAAGGCAAAGAGTTGCGGAAGTCGCATGATAACCCCCAGATAAAGGAGATCTATGAGAAGTTTCTGGGTCATCCTCTGGGGGAGAAATCACATCACCTGTTGCATACCCACTACACGGGTCGCTCCAGGTTGTAGACAGGATCTCTGATGGGCACTGTTACAACGATTCCGGAGAAATGCAAGCGTTGTTACACGTGCGTCCGCGAGTGTCCCGCTAAGGCGATCAAGGTTCAGAACGGTCAGGCTTTTGTTATTGAAAACCGTTGCATCGCCTGCGGCAACTGCGTCAAAGTCTGTGCCCAGAACGCAAAACAAATCAAGGACAGCCTGTCAGATGTCAAGACATTGCTTGTCGGACAGACCCCTGTCATCGCCTGTCTTGCACCCTCGTTCCCTGTCGCTTTCCATGAAGTTGATTTCAGACGCGTCATCGGAGTGCTGAAGCAACTTGGTTTTGCCGAAGTCTGGAGTGTTGCGTTCGGAGCGGAACTTGTCTCCAAAGCCTACGCCGAACTTATCGAGGACTCACGCAAGACGGGTAAGACCTTCATTGCAACTCCATGTCCCGCAGTCGTTGCCTATATTGAAAAGTACATGCCGACATTGCATGATCTCCTTGCGCCCATCGTGTCTCCAATGATCGCCACTGCACGGGCGATTCGGCAGAAGCACGGTGACAAGGTGAAAGTGGTTTTCATCGGTCCTTGTATTGCCAAGAAGGAAGAGATCCTTGACCCCTGTCTGGGGGGGGATGTGGACGATGTTCTCACATTCAGAGAGATGGAGATCATGTTGCAGGAGAAGGGCATCGTGCTGAGCCAGGCTGCGCTCTCGGATTTTGACGGTCCAAAGAGTTTTCTTGGACGTTCCTTCCCCATCTCGGGTGGCTTGCTGAAGACCGCCTGCATTGGGACAGATATTCTCGACAACGATCTGGTTACGACAGAAGGAAAGGATCGAGTGCTGGCGGTGTTGGATGAGTTGGCCGAAGGACGTCCCAGTGCCCGCTTCTTCGATCTGTTGTTCTGTGAGGGATGCATCAATGGTCCCAGAATGCTCAATGATCGGGGCATTCTGGAGCGAAAGGAGTTACTTGCTCGATTCGTTCGTGAACAAAGCAAACAGATCAGTCTGGAGTCTTTTCAGAAGTCTCTTGAGGAATACGCTGGGGTTGATGTACATCGCGATTTTCTGCATGAGCATATTCCCCTGATTCTTCCTTCTGAAGAGGACATCACCGAGGCACTGGCGCAGATGAGAAAACTCACCTCAGCAGATCACCTGAACTGCGGGGCTTGTGGATATCCAACTTGTCGTGAGAATGCCATTGCCGTCTGTCAGGGAATTGCGGAGCCAGGTATGTGTCTGCCGTATCTGGTTGAGGAACTCGAAGACTTGTTGGGAGAGTTGCAGCAGTCCAATCAGGAACTTGCCTCAACACAGCAGAAACTGGTTCAGACTGAACGACTGGCCTCCATGGGACAACTGTCGGCGGGAGTCGCACATGAGCTCAACAATCCCCTGGGAACAGTGCTGATCTACTCCCACATGATTCTGCGCCATCTCTCTCAAGATGATCCTCGACGGGAAGATCTCCAGATGATTGTCAGCGAGGCGAACCGCTGCAAGACCATTGTTCGAGGACTTTTGGACTTCGCAAGACAATCGCGTGTCTCCAAAGCGCCAGCCCAACTCACAGCGCTCATCAGTGAAGTGGTTGCCATCATGACCTCGCGGGCGGACAACGCCAGTGTCCGGATCGCCTGGGATCATCTGAGCAGCCTTCCCGCAATGATTATTGATGCAGCGCAGATCAAGCAGGTGTTGGTCAACCTTGTCGGGAACGCCATTGACGCGACACCGCCTGGGGGGACTGTAACCATCACTGCGAGACCTATTCAGGGTGACAGCACCATCGAAATCTCCGTGTCTGATACGGGTCAGGGTATTCCCGCGGAGCACCTCGACAAACTCTTCACGCCATTCTTTACCACGAAGGAACTTGGCAAAGGAACAGGGCTCGGCTTGGCTATTGCCTATGGCATTGTGAAGATGCATTCGGGGAACATCTGGGCTGAGAGTGCCGAAGGCAAAGGCTCAACATTCACAGTAACACTTCCAGTCAACCCGCAGGAATCCACCATTCAGACGACGACCTAGTCATTAGATTCCTTCACGTGACCCGTCAAAGTCCAGGACATTCGCCGTTTCTTTTATGGCCTGGGAAATCAGATTTTGAAGAAGACTGCTTCTTCCAATGAGCAAGCGTTTGTAAGAGTGGCATAGGCCATGTTCTATGCGCTCCAGAAGCCGGACGCCGCATGGGACGGACTCCTCAGTACGAGTTCACGCTTCAGCGTGT
>JAKQFZ010000460.1 GCA_029558215.1 Candidatus Omnitrophota bacterium | reverse complement strand
TTCCGGATCTTTGTACGTCAGCTCGACCGTTTCAGAACCAAACCACTGCACACCCACAACGGTCACCAGCGCGTCGGGCAGTATCCCTTTTACTGCCGCATTTGGCTTCAGGTCTTCAAGACGACACATTATACCCACCCTTTCCAGAGACTTCTGGCACATTTTGACAGACAGGAGTAATCCGATGCAGAAACCCGTCTGAGCCTTCTGCCTCCCCACTCTTGAGTTCAGCAGGAGACACCCTTCGCATCTCCATTCTTCAATGGTTTAATACCGCAGAGTCTAACGATCAACGGTCGGAAAGTAAAGCGCAACGACGTTTGCAGGCACGAATTCATCCGCCGCAGCCTCAGAGACTGGGTAAAGATAATCTTGACGACGCCTCGTCTCCGAGCAAACCAGCGTCTGTAGACGTTTGGGCTATGCCCACCCTTACAAACGTATGCTCATTGGACGAAACAGACTTCCCCAAATTCCGAGTTCCCAGGAGCAGATGCTGTATGATCTCTGGGTATCGTTGACAGAACGTCTCGCAAATCCTAGGATACGTTTCAGATTCAGGAGGCTAAAGAGATGAATACACTCTCGCAGGAAAAGGCGCGTTTGTTTCCTCAGTATCTGATGGAGGCTCTTCCCTACATTCAGCAGTTTCACGGCAAGACAATCGTGATCAAGTATGGCGGGGCAGCGATGACTCAGCGTGAGGCACAGTTGGATTTCATCCGAGACATTGTGTTGATGCGTCTTGTCGGAATTCGACCCGTCATTGTGCATGGTGGGGGGCCGAAGATTACCGAGATGATGAAGCGACTGGGTAAGGATGCCCAGTTTGTCAATGGTCTGCGCGTCACGGACAAGGAAACCGTAGATATCGCTGAAATGGTCTTGGCGGGCACAATCAACAAAGAAATTGTAGCGCTGATCAACCAAGAGGGCGGTCGAGCGGTGGGACTGTCTGGAAAAGATGGGAATCTGATTCGAGCCCGCAAGACCGAGGGTGTTGATCTGGGTTTTGTCGGTGAAGTGGACACCGTGGATACTGGAATTCTGAAGGTACTGGACGACAACGGATTTATC
>JAKQFZ010000458.1 GCA_029558215.1 Candidatus Omnitrophota bacterium | reverse complement strand
GTTCTTCCCGCAGAGGAGTTGATCCGGGGGGGAGGTGGGGAAGGGGAACTGACGCAACGCTTGAGAAAGGGTCTGACAGAACGGGGGTGGCGGAAACACTGTTTCCAAATTCGCAAAATCATCGATGGCGTTGAAAAGGAGTCAGTCTCACACGAGATTGACCACGTCAAAAATTTCGAAAAGGGTGTTTTCGCTTTGGAGATTGAATGGAACAACAAGGATCCGTTTTTCGACAGGGATCTTGAAAATTTCAAGAGACTCCATGCCGAAGGTGCAATTTCGATTGGCGCCATCGTTACACGGGGATCCACTCTGCAGGATGCCTTGAAACAAATCGTAAGTGAGTTCGCGCGAAGACATTCAATCAAGGACCGAACCGATCTCACACGTTATTACACCCCCACAGAGCGTCAAACCAAGATGATCATCCAGGCCACGAAGACAAAAGGGTCTTTCGCGGAAGGTTGGGCAAATGCGTTCGTGTCTGACAAATTCGGAGAAGCAACAACGCACTGGCGAAAACTTGAGGATCGAGTGCGACGCGGAGTAGGAAACCCGTGCCCACTCCTGTTGATCGGGATCCCGAAAGAGGTCGTCCAAATCTGAGCAAAGAGGAACGATGTATGTCCGCCACCGTGTACAATGTCGTGGAACCCAATCCATCAGAAGACTTACTCCAGAAAGCGCGAGGTCAATTCTCGACGATACTCGCTGATCCTCCGTGGCAATTCCAGAATCGGACGGGCAAGATGGCACCCGAGCACCGGCGCCTGTTGCGGTACCCTACCATGGAGCTGGAGGAAATCCTCGGACTGCCCGTGTCGAAGCTTGCAGCCGCCAAATCGCATCTTTACCTATGGGTGCCAAACGCTCTTCTGAGAGAAGGGCTGCTGGTAATGGAACGGTGGGGTTTCACTTACAAGACCAACCTTGTTTGGTACAAGGTCCGCAGAGACGGTGGCCCAGACGGTCGTGGTGTCGGTTTTTACTTCCGCAACGTTACGGAGCTGATCCTCTTTGGCGTCAAAGGTAATATGCGTACACTCCCGCCGGGACGCACACGAGTAAATCTGCTGGCA
>JAKQFZ010000032.1 GCA_029558215.1 Candidatus Omnitrophota bacterium | reverse complement strand
TGTCATTCCGAACGCAGTGAGGAATCTCTCCTGACCTCAACCGTAGGTTCGAATAGCGATTCACGCCTACCTGTACTCCTGCCAGTTCTCCGCTTCAGAGGTCGGCGGCGTTGGTGTTGGAACAGGCGTATTTGTTGGTGTTACAGTTACCACGGCAAACTGACGCCAGTCCTCGGACAGCAGGGTCGTCATATCGGGACGATACAGTCGGCTTCGAACTGTCACCGGCCCGTTATGAGGTATGAGCGCCATAACCGTTCCCTTGTGCGCTTGCGGTGTGGGGTTCGCCCAAAGCGCATTTGCCGGGCTGGTGTAAAGAGTCCCTCCAAGTCCGTCCCACAAGGACAATTGCAATCGAACCTCTTCGGGGGTAGAAGAATTGCCAAGCCAATAACTCGAGCAAACTTCAACCTGCTGTGACTGCCCCGCGATGAGTGGATTGGTATAGTAATTCGGATTTGTTGAGAGGATATTCACCACATAGTGCAATCCGGTTGGTGTTGGTGTGTTCGTAGGAACATAGTCCGGAACTTGTTCCATGATCCGAATGTAGTCAATATCGAAATAGACACCACTCTCATTCACCGGATCAAGGCGGAGTTGGTCAACGGTACCGCTCCATGCGCCGTTCAGATGAGTCTGGAATCCATAGACGATGTAGGAGTCGAAGGCTCTGACTGGTGCGTTGTACTTCTTGGCTTCAGAATAATGAACATCCTGGGCGGATTTGAAAAATAGATCTATCTCTCTGGCTCCCGAGACCCTCATCCGAAGTTCGATGTATTCGTAAGAGGAACACTGCAAAGATAGTCCGCTTCTGGACATCAGAATCGGATCGTTTCCAGTGCTTCTTCCAGACAAAGAGCCGCCTTGGACAATAGGATTAGCGATCTGATCGTTCGCTGTCCAGCCTTCAAAATTGCCATCTTCATTGAATTCCCAGGAGATGCCAGGGAAGGGAGTATCCGTAGGGGTACTCGTGGGAGTATTTGTCAGCACCGGTGTTGGTGTCAGAGTAGGTGTCGAAGTCGGGGTGTTTGTCTTCGTATCTGTGGGGGTGTACGTTGGCGCAGCAGTTGCCCCAGCAAAACGGATGTAGTCTATCTGAGTCAATGCTCCAGAAGCGTTTGTCGGATCAAGCCTCAGTCGGTCTATCGTTCCAGTCCATTCCGGTATTGTGGACAGATCCACCCGGTAGATAACAAAGACATCGTTTCGTCGAACGTTCATGGTAATTCGCTTGGCAGAAGTATAGACAGAGTCTGAAGCGGTCCTGAAAAAGAGATCTACCCGATTGCCCAGTGTGG
>JAKQFZ010000999.1 GCA_029558215.1 Candidatus Omnitrophota bacterium | reverse complement strand
GGGCTGCACTCGCCCTCGGATGTCACTGCGCTGATGAGATGTAACGTAGTCTGGAGAAAGAGTTATGGCTCTTCTGATCCGAAGCAAGAGACTGAAGTGGACGCTGGCTCTGCTGGTGCCTATTGTGCTGTTGGGCACTGTGTACGCTTGGAATTGTGTCCGAAATGCAGATCGCCAGATGCGTGAAGATCATCTCCGAAGTGCGAGACTGATCGCGCAGGCGTTCAATGTCCAAGTCTTGCTCAGTCTTTCGGGTACTGAGGCAGACCTTTCTTTATCGGAGTATCTTCGTCTCAAGGATTACCTGGCTGCGTCTCGAACGCTGGTGCGCGGATGCCGGTTTGTCTACCTGATGGGTCGCAAACCTGACGGGAGGATATTCTTCTACGCCGATTCAGAGCCGGTCGGCTCCGCCGATGAGTCTCCTGCAGGTCAGATATATGAAGAGGCATCCGAAGAGCTTATCGCCACTTTCTCAACGCAGACAGAAGCCGTGGAGGGTCCCGTCGCAGACCGCTGGGGAACGTGGGTTAGCGCTCAGGTTCCAATTCAGGATCCGAAGACGGGCAGGCTTGTTGCAGTCCTGGGTGTGGATATTGCGGCGGACGACTGGCAGTGGATGGTTGCACGCGCCTCTTCTGTGCCCATCGTGCTCAGTCTTATTCTGGCCGGATTTGTCGTCGGTGGTCAGATGCTTCTGTCCTGGCGCGATCGCCTTGGGGCAGAACATTCACCATGGTTGGGGCACATTGAAGCGTGGCTTGCCGCCATGATCGGGTTGGTCTTGACTTTTGCAGTCGTCTGGCAGGCGCATGAGACCGACAAGCGCAATCGTGCTGAGGTATTTGCTCAACTTGCAAGCACCAAGACGGCCCATGTTCTTGAATCCCTCAAGAGACTTCGGGATGTGGAAGTTGAGGGTTTGGCGCAGTTCTTTGAGGGCAGCGAGGATGTGACTCCACAGGAGTTTCACGCATACGCCAGGCATCTGACGAAAAACCCAGCCATCCAGGCATGGCTCTGGGTTGAGGCTGTTCCCCGTGAAAACAAAGAAGCCTTCGAGCAACGCTCCAAGCAACGGGGCCTGTCTGACTATGAGATCTGGGAGAGCAATTCCGACGGAAAGAAGATTCGTGTTCTTGACCGAGAAACATACTATCCGGTGCTCTACGTTGCGCCCACCGAACAGAATGACAGAGGTTTGGGTTACGATCTTGGATCAGACCCCACACGACTCAATGCTTTGAACGAAGCCATTCGAACCAAGTTGACCACAGCAACGGCTGCCCTCTCTTTTGTATCGGACGAAGGCAAATGGGCAGGGATGCTGGTTGTGCGTCCTGTGTTCGACCTCGAAGAGCCAGATGTTCTGCACGGGTTCGCCGTGGCCGGCTTGCGTTACGCTACGCTGTTGCAGGTGGCTGTTGGCGGGGTTTCTGGTATGGCTCGGAGCTCCATGAGTATCATTGACCTGGTGCAGATAGATGCCCAAGCGCCTGCAAAGTTTCTGGCCTCCACATCCAAGGCGAGTGGAGAGCCTGTTGTGGACTCTCCCGACATAGTGATCAGGCCGGTTTTTGCTTTTGGCAAGACCTATGCTGTGGTGTCTCGCCCAAGGCCATCCGCGCTGAGATTCGCTATGTCTTCAACGGTGTTGATTGTCTGCCTTGCCGGTCTTGCCGTTACGGCAGCGATGACTCTCATGGTCACCCTGTTTGTGAGTGGCAGAGAACAACTGGAGCGACTGGTCGAAGAGCGGACAA
>JAKQFZ010000391.1 GCA_029558215.1 Candidatus Omnitrophota bacterium | reverse complement strand
TCTGTCATTGTGGCTCCCTGCCTCTGTTGTGAATCATTTCACTTGTTGGATTTTATACAATAGTCCCGTGCGATGAAAGACCAGTCCGAAATCTCCCATTAACTTATACATGATTGTTTGTACATGTATGGGGAATTACTGAGAAATTTCTTGGCCATATTTAGTCACCTCAGCCTAGATATCAGTTACCCCCAACTCCGGAGCCGTTTTGACGACGAAGCAGATCAAGCAAGATTCCCGACTCGACTGCCAAGAACTCTTGGCGTTGTCCAAATTGCTGATGTCAGTACAGGCCATTGTCGCCCGTTACGGATACTCTGTAACCGTCAAAGTTCGCCCAACTTCCAGAGCAAACGTTGCTCTCACGAAAAAATCCTAACTCATTGCCGCTGACGCCCTTGCTTTCTGATTCCGACCGCCAGAGCAACTTTTGTAACGCAAAGTGCTTTCCTTTTCGTCAAACCTGTCGTAGAATCCTGTCGTCTTGAGATTCGCACCCGAAGCAAAGGTTGCTCCAATGGGATGTTTCGACTCGAACTGCTGCCTTACGGGCCTTGCGCTCCAAGAAAATGACCCGATCCGAATGGGTCTGGTCGCACGTCCGAAGTACGGCCTCCATCCCGAGACGCCCTGCTATGTCGGCTCCCACTTCCAGTTTCTCATTCCGCCTGTCAAAGGTGTTTACAACGATTACGGCAACAGCAATTGGAGCGACCTTGAGCCAAAATGGGCTTTGGAGTACATTCTTCGCTTGCTGAAGCCGAAACTTCAGAACTTCAAGACGTACTCGAAATCAGTGCGTCTCACCCAGATCAAGGATATGGAGAAGATTTGGAATGCCGTCGTCCAACAGGACGTGTACTGCACCGAGTTGGTCAGTGACGGCGATCATTCCAACATTTTCCCGTGGATGTGCCACGCATGGGCCTTCGACGAAGTCCTCAAAATGTGGCCCCTCAGTCCAGAACTTGAGCCACAATGCGACAACATGTGTCTGACGCCGTTGGAAGAACCACCGGTGTACAACACCGAAACTAAAGAGGGTCTCAAAGAATGGCGAGCGTACTGCAATGCACCCCGAGACAGGGTCATTGGGGACGCAGGCGGCATTCATCAAGAACTCTTTCTGCTCATACATGAATCTGAGAAGGAAGCCCATGAGGGTTTCCCTGAACACAAGGCAGAGTTCCGTCAACTGATCGCCGAGGCGGTTCAGCTTTGCCAGAACATGCGTCTGATTCGCAAGCATTTGTTTCCTCTTGCGATTGTTGGGCAACAGCACGAACAATACGAACAACTGCTGCCGTGGACGAAGCTCGTTTGGCGGAAGGCCCGTGAGAGCCTTGAAGCCAGACGTGAGATCATCCATTGCAAAGGTTGTAACAAGGAAGTTTGCGATCGTCGTTTTGACGACGAATGTCCCCCACTGGCAGTCTGGAACGACGAGCTTTCCGAGTACCTTTGCGAGGAGTGCAACCAATGTCCGAAAAGCTGATGATTTCAACCACGGACATGATGACGAGTCTTTTCCTGCAAGGTCTGCAAGAAATTGCAGATAAGGAACAGAAGCTCGTTCGGGATTTCGAGACAGCCAGAGACATGGCGTGTAGTGAGTTGACCGTTAGTCCAAGCATTGTCGGCTCAT
>JAKQFZ010000382.1 GCA_029558215.1 Candidatus Omnitrophota bacterium | reverse complement strand
ATTTGGAAAGGAACGCAGTGCTGCCTGGTGATCGTCTCCCCGATACTAGACCTGCCGATCGAGATCGAGAAGTTGGTTCACGTCGTGGAAATGTCGCTTCCAAGTGAATCGGAGCTGCTCGGACTTCAGCAAGACCTCCTGAATGGAGTCAAAAGTACCCTTCAGATCACTGTCAACCCGGAGGCTGCCAGGGCTGCGGTAGGTCTGACCGAGCTCGAAGCGGAGACCGCCTTCGCCAAGTGCCTGGTCGAGCACGCCTCGTTCAAGGTCGAGGCCATCAACGACATAAAGGCGCAGATGATCAAGAAGTCCGGGCTCATGCAGATTTGGGAACCAGAAGACCTTGGCTCCGTCGGTGGCCTGCAGGCTCTCAAGGACTGGCTGACCAGCCGCGCCAGGGCGTTGGAACCAGACAACGAGTATCTGCCCAAAATCAGGGGTGTTTTGCTGGTGGGAGTCCCCGGCACCGGCAAGAGCCTGGTAAGCAAGTGTGCTGCCAAAATCTTCAAGCGGATGCTCATTCGGATGAACATCTCCGACTTGAAAAACTCTCTCGTCGGCGAGAGTGAGCGCCAGGCCCGCGAGGCCACCAAGATCGTGGACGCGATCGGATCTTCGATTGTCTGGTGGGATGAGCATTTTTGTCCCACGTTAAAAATCGCGTGAATTGCTGGAACATCTCCCAAAACGGGGCAGACCACAACGCAGCCCGAAAGGGCAGACGTGACGGTTTGAAAACTGACCCGACATGGAGACAATCAGCAGCCAAGCCCCTGTCACATGGGGAAGGTTCAGAGGCCATCCCGAAAGGGAGTAGGGTTCAAGAGAACCCGAAGTGCGCGAAAGGATTGATTGACTTTGCTCGTTAACTGAGTTAATCTTCCGAAGGTTTCTCAATACAAACCAGAAAGGAGATTAACATGTGGGCAAAGGATTTCAAAGAGTGTGTCGTCTGTGGAACCACTGATCATAAGTTCATGGCAAAAGGAATGTGTGAGCGGTGTTACCTCGAACAGTACAGAAATAACCCAGTCAATAAAGCACGAGCAGCACAGTCCAAGCATCGGTGGTATCTACAGAACGGCGGC
>JAKQFZ010000369.1 GCA_029558215.1 Candidatus Omnitrophota bacterium | reverse complement strand
TAAGGGACGCTGAGGAATCTGAGCAAGCATCCTCTCGCTGACGTATCGGTGCGATGCACCGTGAAAACCATAGCGGCGTATGCCATGCTTCTTCGCCAAGTCGTAGGGCAAGCCATAGGTGTATGCGTGCTCCGGAATGTTGACATGGAATGCTGTCTCGAAAAGTCCGACCAGTGGCACTTGAGGAACGATCTGAGCAAACGTCCGAATGGCGAGGATGTACGGAGGATTATGCGCTCCCGCGATCGTGTTAAAAGCTTCCATGGCTTTCAGCACATTCTCATCCAGAACAACGCATCCTGTGACATCTTTTGCATGAACCACCTTAAAGCCGATTCCTGCCAGCGTCGTCAAGTCTTTCATTCCGTTCTCGGCCAGAATCTCCAGAAGCAGCGCGATGGCTTCGCTATAGTTGGCAAGCACCTTTGTGCCTTCGAACTTCTTCCCCGATGCGGAGCGCCATTTGTAGACGCCCTCACCTTGCTGTCCGATGCGTTCCATACCTCCCTGGAGAAGAATCTCCTCTTTGCCTTCTTCCATGAGAAAGAGTTTGAACTTCAAAGACGTGCTTCCAACATTGGTGATCAGGATTTTCACAGTTTCATCTTCCTTTCCGTTTAGTAACTCGCTATGAACCTTCAGGGTTACAGGCTGATATTCAGCAACAAGAGCGACGAAAAGTCCAGCAGAAAAATCAGATTCGTTCCATCGCTTTCTGAAGTCTTTCGAGTGATAGGGCTCTCCCCAGCAATTTGACGATTTCAAAGATTCCCGGGCTGACCGATTCCCCCGTCAGTCCTACTCGCACAGGCATTGCCAACTTGACCATCTTGATCCCGTGTCTTTCGATGATCTGTCCGAACAGGTTCTCCAAATCCGCCTGCTGCCATGGTTCGCTCAAACCTTCAAGACCCTGAATAAGGTCTTGCATTGGAACCTTGGCTTCGGGCTTGAGGTTCTTTGCGACCGCAACTTCGTCGAATTGGATATCTTTGACGAAATAGAAACGTGCCCGCTGAGTCATCTCGACAAGCGTCTTCGCTCGCGGTTGCAGTGTTTGCATCACCTCAAAGACCCACTCCGCAGGGCGGAATTCCGCCTTCTCTCCCCACTGTGAGGGACAGAGATAGACGCCTTCGAGCACCCCCTCTGTGCGCTCCACGACCTCTGCCAGCCCTGCATCAAGGACAAACGGTTTCCAAAGATGCCACAGGTCTGCGGGAGTATTGGACCGGATGTGCTCTCCATTGAGCCAAAGAAGTTTCTCCGGATTGAACACTGCTGCAGAGCGGTTGATATGATCGAGGGAGAACTTTTCGATGAGATCCTGTCGTCTGAAGAATTCCTCATCTCCGAACGCCCAACCCAGTCGAACCAGGTAGTTGACCATGGCGTCGGGCAAATACCCATTCTGGCGGTACCAGTCCAGAGCGGTGGCTCCATGTCTCTTGCTCAATCGTGCTTTGTCCGGTCCCAGGATGCTTGAAAGATGTGCATACTGGGGAATCGGATATCCGAACGCCCTGAGGATGTTGATCTGCTTGGGCGTGTTGGCGACATGATCGTCCCCTCGGATGACGTGGGTGATTCCCATGGCATGATCGTCCAGAGCACATGCGAAGTTGAAAGTCGGCGAACCATCGCTTCTGAGGATGACCAGATCCTCGATTTCCTTGTTCTGGACGGCGACCTTGCCAAAAACCAAGTCGTCGAATTCGGTGACACCTTCCAAAGGAATCTTGAGTCGGAGAGCACAGGGAACGTCCTGAGGTTGCTCTGCGAGATCTCTGCACCTTCGGTCATAGCCGATGTTCTCACTTCGCTCCGACATCTCCTTGCGGCGTTGCTCAAGCTGTTCCGGCGTGCAATAACACCGGTATGCCTTGCCTTCTTGAAGAAGTTGCTGTGCCAGTTGTCGGTGGATATCGGCTCTCTCGGTCTGGCGATGGAATTCATCATAGTCCAGACCAATCCATTTTAAGTCATTGAGAATGGCCTGGATGTACTCATCCGTGGAACGAGACTGATCCGTGTCCTCAATGCGCAGGATGAATTTCCCTTTGTTGGCACGCGCAAACAACCAGGCGAAAAGAGCAGTTCGGACGTTTCCGATGTGCATTTGGCCGGTTGGGGAAGGGGCAAATCGAGTTCTGACAGTCTGGCTCAAGGAAGACCTCCATCTACGGTTGTGATTCGTGAATCCTTCAAAATGCTGAAGAAAGCACCTTTTTTCTTGAAACCGTATTAAGTTTCATATAGATTATTCACAGCTTTGTGGGAAAAGCAACATGGAAAAGATCGCTCCAAGTTCAGGAGGCTTTTGATGAAGCGAATAGTGATTATCGGTTTGTTGGTTTTGTCGGTCTGTGGCCCCGTCGCGGAATGCAACGCGATGTCACCTGTCACGAGATACCTCAAGAATCGCTGGAATGATTTCCTCGACCTGTTCATCGTCGAGGTGGGCATGCCCCAGCGACACTTGGCTTGGGGCGCTCATCTGCGTCTGACGGATATGCTCCAGGTTGGACAGATTCACTTTCAGGGCGTCAAGGCAGGGCTGGATGGTCGCGCTTTGATCGTTGTCAATGAGGAGAAAGATCAGCGCAGCATCCCTCTTTACGAGAGCTATACCGAGATCGATCAGACGTTGCGATGGTCTCGGCCTGATCAGACGCAGTGGCTCGGTCGTCCCATTATCCGCAATGGTAGATACGAGTGGAATGATGGCAGGGATATGCCTTGGTCTGTGGGTCTTGAGATTATGTTCCCTCCCTGTTTCGGAGGGCTCGAACTGGGCCTGGCGTTCTGTCAGTTGGGTGATTTTGCATTTGGGCTTCTGAACTTGGATCCTTGGAATGATGATATCAAGCCCATGCAGCCTACACCCGAAGAGTTGATTTTGACGGCACCTGTGCCCCAGGCGACGGTGCCGGGATCTCGCTCAAGTCTTGAATAGATCATTTCGGGAGACTGGTTTCTCCCGATATCTGTAATTGTTTCTTAGTCGGGCAGGCTTGTGCGATTCACCTTGCCCGTTTCAGGTGAGCAGAAAGTCGTCAAAGCGACCAAGGAGGTAGAAAATGGTGCGGCGATTGTTGTGGGTTCTGACCTTGCTGGCTCTTCTGCCGGCGGGCACGCAGGCTGCTGGTTTCTGGCCTGCAGTTGGGGACTATTTTGGCGATCGGGTAAATGACCTCATGGATATTTTCTGGCTCCAAGGAGGAGCGGCAGCCACATGGAAGACGGGTGGTGCACATCTCCGTGTTTCGAAGTTCTGGCAGCTGGGTTATATCCGATTTGAAGGATACAAAGCTGGCATGGAAGGACGGGCTTTTTTTGTGCCCATCAGGGAGAAGAAAGTCCAACGAGGAGTAGTTTTCCTTTGTCCAGATACTGAAATCCATCAGGATCCCCTTTGTGTTTATCGTCCCGAGAAGTCCAAAAGACCGGTCATCCGAAATGGTTGGTTCAAAGGCGACGATGGTCGGGAGCAGCCTTGGAGCATTGGTCTTGAGGTCGCTCTTCCCCCTTCGTCTTTGGACATAGATCTCGGCATTTGCCCCGAGCAGATTTTCGATTTCGTTCTTGGCTTTGTGACCTTGGATCCTCTGGCAGATGATCGAGTCGGTCTCGATGAGGAAGACCTCACTCTTTGGTTCAAGCAGAACGAGGATTGGCCTGAGAAAAGAAAGTGTGACTGATCATCTCGGTTGCCGTCTTCTTCATTGAGGACTTTGGCACAACCTTTTCCTCAGTCGCCCGTGAGGATTTCTGTCCTGATCGGTGTGAGATAGATAAAAGAGGGACGTCTTTCTTTGAACCGAGGTCTTCAATCCAAGCCGATTTCGGCTTGGATTGAAGACCTCACTCCCTTCAACATGAGCTGGGGATTTGCTTGTTCTCCTCTATAGGTTCTGCGACGCAATTGACTTGACGATTTGGCCGGCTTATGTTCTCTTAACAAAGTGAATCTGAACAGGGAGTGCTGCTTTGCAGGTGCACGCCTGTCATATCTGGCGTTCCGATGCAAGTGCTTCTATGAACGCTCAGGTTACCATTGCTACCTTGGTTACTACGGAGCTGGCTAGCGCCTGCAGGCGTGTGCGCTGTGCCCACTCTTACAGACCCTTGCTCATCGGAAGAAACGGACTTCTTCAGAGTCTGGTTTCCCAGGAGTTTTGATGAGAGAGACAAATGCAAGCATGAAGATCGGTCTTGCTCGGGTGGATGTCACTCCCCCACTGACGATTCCTTATCTTAGTTTTCACCCCAGACAGACTCCATTCAAAGGCGTTCGCGATAGACTTCATGCCCGAGCGTTGGTGGCGGAATCTGACAGTGGACGAATCGCCCTTGTTTCTGTGGACGCTCTTGGGTTCAGCCGTAGCATTCTCGGTCCGGGTCGCGATTTCATAGAAGAAGTTCGCCAGGAAGTTCAGCGTCGGACGGGCATTCCCGCTGGGAATGTGCTCTTGGCCTCGACGCACGCACATTCGACGCCACAGACTACGGATCTCGCTGACTTGGTTGGGGATTTCCCT
>JAKQFZ010000025.1 GCA_029558215.1 Candidatus Omnitrophota bacterium | reverse complement strand
CATCATGAGGAGTTCTTCATCCGTGAAATGAGTCACGATGAATCCATGGATGAAATCCAACAGCTGACGGATTTCTTCGTCAGAAAGAGACTCTGCGTCTTGAACATATTCTGTCCACATGACCAGGTTGCGATGTTGCGTGTCGATGTTCTCGATGCCGATCTCGAAATCGGGTGTCCACAGTTTTGAACTTTCCGGACTCCACTCGTAGTCGATATCGACAGCTGCCTCCGCCTTTTTCCTGTGCTTGAGGTATTGGAAACATTGAACATCGTGATTCAGGATATGTTCTCTGACCCAGATTGCCAACATGCTGTATGCCAAGGCGATGATCTTTTTCCGATCACTCTCGGTTTCAATGAACTGTTTGAACTGGAAGATCCGTCTTTTGCACTGATCGTGTTCGCCTGAATGGATGGCGGATCCGGGGTAATGGCCGGCCAACATATATCGCTCTTCCGTGTTGAAATGCGTGAGAACGTATCGCTGGAGGAACGCGGCAAGAGCCTTGACTTCGGCAAATGCCTGCCCGCTCTTGAGAGCATCTTCCAGCATTTCAAACCGGCGAAGCAGTTCCTGGTGCTGCTGATCGACCAGATCGTTTCCCGATGCCAGGTCGTCGGTCCAGTTTCGGGGGCGGCTGTGGTACCCAGGTTCAATGGACTCCATGGAACACCTCTTTTCCAAACAAATGGGATCGCATATTCAGCCTTGGAGCAAAATCGTTCGCAGAGCTAGTCCTTCGGGAAGGGCCTGCGCAACATTCCGCGCATGGTATTTGAGGTTACTCCTTGGGTCAATCCTGCCTGGACAGGAGATCTGAAATTGAATTGTCACCTTTTCACGCACCCCCTTCCGAAAACGTTTTCCGTAGAAAGTCCGTGACCGTGGCATCGGCCTGGTTCTCTCCGAGGTGTCTCATGCGTTTTCTCTGGTCGGTTGCCGACAGAAGCAGCGAATCGTCACCCCCCGGTGGGATCTGATCGCCGAATTTCGCAATAGCGTCCAGAATCTCGGAGAGTCGAATGGTGGAAGGATCTCTTCCCGGTACGATGGACTGCTCCGAATCCGCCAGGACCACAAGGATTTCTTTTTGCAGCAACGGTTGCAGTACCTCTGTGGTGACCGAATCCCGCAAACGAAGGGAATCACTGAACCGCTTGATATTCCATCGGGGAGAATTCCTGTAGTAGGACTCGGCGACACGCGCTGTCATCCAGAGCGCAATGGATTCCCGATCTCGCATGGAGAGGTTGACATCCAGGAATTCACGCGACAGTCGTTTGAAATTCTCCAGGCAGAAGGTTGCCTCGGCGCAAAAAAGAAGGATCACCCAGCTGAGATAAATCCACAATAGAAAGATCGGCAAAGCAGATAGAGTTCCATACACGACGCTGTAATTCGCAACGCCGACCTGGAATTTCACGTAGATCCACTGAGAGAACTGCCACAATGCTCCCCCAAGAAATCCGCCTGCAAGGGCGTACCGCAACTTGACGCGGGTATTCGGCAAGAACAGGTAGACGAATGTGAAGGCAAGAGAGGCCGTAATTAGCGCCAGGACAGGCTGACTGACACTCGATGGGATATCTACCTCGAAAAAGGCGTTTTGAACTACCCGGTTGATTGCCTTTTTGCTTTGCTGGAGCGAGAAGTAGATCAGCAGGGGGCCGACCATGAGCACACTCAGGTAGTCGCTGAATCGTCGCC
>JAKQFZ010000364.1 GCA_029558215.1 Candidatus Omnitrophota bacterium | reverse complement strand
TCACTCCCCAGGCAACGAGAACCTCTTCTCCGCTTGACCAGACTTCCATGTCATGACATTGCCATCCTGGATCGGCTGTCTTCATGCTGGATTCAACGATCGCACCCGTCACAGAGTCCAGGTGCAGAAGCATATCCACTGAGGACTGAACGCCCACCGTAAAGAGCCGGTTTCGGTCAGGATGAACTGCGATCTGAGTCTGGCGGAAGTCCCGCCAGTAAGAACCACCACCGGGAACGAGAGATATGAAAGGACTCTCATTGACCGGTTCATCGCTCAAAGCGACTTGCCCGAAAGACACCAAGGCCAGCAATGCGGCAATGCAGAGCAAACTTCTCCATCTCCGACTCATTGAATATATCATCTTGCATGTACTCCCTGCTTGTCTCCGTGCGATTAGAATATCAGTTCGGATGAACCGTGCAAGAGGTTTCCCCCGCCTCCCCCGAGAGAACACACTTATCGGGGGAGGTGGTTCGCCAAACCCGTGCAACTACTGCATTCACAGCTCTTCGAGAGCCGCTGCGTTTCACTGTAACTCTCCGACTTTGATGGAATCGCAATGTCTTCAAACTCGGACTCCTTTCAAACAGACATTACGAGAGCACCGCCTTTCCCATTTCAGGAATTCTTCCCTGCAAACAAACCCATTGACGAATCGCTGTCAAACCCATACTTTAGCCACATGCAGACACCGACATTTCGTCATTTTCTGTTGTGCGTGGGGCTGCTTGCACTGCTCCCTCTGAATCCTGTCGTCTATGCCCAGGAGGCTGTGGAGCTTGAAGTCGCCTGCTTTCAGGGCGGCTACGGCATTGATTTCTTTGAGCAGTGCGCGAGAGAGTACGAGAAAATCAATCCCAACGTGAAAGTCAAACTCTGGGGCAATCCCCGAGTCTGGGAGCAGATTCTGCCAAGAATTGCTGCGGGCAATCCGCCGGATCTTTGTTGGCCGGGATGGGGGATGAACACGTGGTCCATGATCTTCGAGAATCAATTCCTTCCCCTTGACACGTATCTCGACAAACCTGCCTTTGAATCGGACAAGACACTTCGCGACACCTTGGTGCCGAGCCTTCTCGCCAAGTCGAAGTTCCAGGGACAGC
>JAKQFZ010000347.1 GCA_029558215.1 Candidatus Omnitrophota bacterium | reverse complement strand
GAACGCTTTCTTGAAAACCAGTGAGGACTGAGTGGTTAAGGGTTAGGAGACAGCTATTTGGACAAGCCGCACAAGAAACTTGAGGCTTGGCAGCAAGCAATTAAACTACCGATTACTATTTATCAAACAACAGACACATTTCCTAAAGAACATCGGTATGCCTTAACTGATCAGATTCGTCGAGCCACGCTGAGCATCGCAAGCAATATTGCAGAGGGCGCAGCCCGGCAAACCAAGAAAGAATTCACAAACTATCTCCACATCGCTCAGGCGTCACGCAGCGAGCTGGACACACAGCTTGAAATTGCTCTGCAACTCAACCTCTTGCCACAACAACAATGGACAGATTTGGACAAACGGATGAACCCTATCGACAAGCTTCTATCAGGTCTCCTGAAGTACCTGAAGTCTGAAAAAACTACCTCTTCTTACCCTTCACCCCTTGCCCCTCACCAGTAACCCATGCGCTGCGCCATTGTTCACTATCATGAGCTCGCCCTTAAGGGCCGGAATCGTGAATCGTTCGAGCGCTGCCTGATCCAAAACATTCGAACGGCTCTACAAGATCTGAGAGTTAGGCAGGTCGAGAACCTGCACAGTCGAATCCGCATTCGGCTCCCTCTGGAAGTGGCTTCGGATGTCGTTCGTGATCGGTTGCGACGTGTTTGCGGTATCGCGAACTTCTCACTCGGCCAAGTGATCCCCCTGCAGCTCTCCACGCCCAACATGGACAGACTCACGACTGCTGTCATAGAAGAGATCAATCAGCACTCATTTTCTACGTTCAGAGTCACAGCAAGACGAGCGGACAAACGGCTGGCTCTCACCTCAATGGATATCGAGCGAGAACTTGGCGCAGCCATCTGCAGCATGACCGGCAAGAAAGTCAGTCTGAAAACACCTGACCTGACTGTGTATGTTGAGCTGTTGTCAAAAGAAGCGTTCTGTTCCGCAGAGAAACATGAGGGGCCCGGCGGAATGCCGGTCGGCGTCAGCGGCACAGTTGCCTGCTTACTTTCCGGAGGAATCGACTCACCAGTGGCCGCCTATCGCATGATCAAGCGAGGATGCCATGCGAATTTCATCCACTTTTCTGGCCGCCCCTTGGTGAGCCGAGCCTCCGAGGAGAAGGTCCGTGACCTCGCACAAACCCTCACTGCCTATCAGTACAACTCCAAACTGCAAGTCATTCCATTCGGAGAAATCCAACGTGAGATTGTCCTGACTGCACCAGCTCCATTTCGCGTCGTACTGTATCGGCGAATGATGGTACGAATTGCAGAGGAATTGGCAAGACAGGAACACTGTTGGGCACTCGTGACTGGCGACAGCCTCGGGCAAGTTGCTTCACAGACTCCTCACAACCTCTGCGCTGTTGAAGAGGCCGTGGAATTTCCGATTCTCCGACCTCTGATCGGAATGGACAAACGCGAGATCATCGATGAGGCGAAACGCATCGGCACCTACGACACTTCCATCGAGCCAGACCAGGACTGCTGTAAGCTCTTTGTGCCGCCTCACCCGAGCACCAAAACTCGGATCGATGATGTACTGAGGATTGAGCGAATGCTGGATGTCTCTTCCCTTGTCAAACGAGGGCTAGAAAATGTGGAGTT
>JAKQFZ010000339.1 GCA_029558215.1 Candidatus Omnitrophota bacterium | reverse complement strand
CCGCGCACGCGGGAATCCAGGCTCTTCTCACCACCGAGACACGGAGAACGCGGAGAAGAGGGCGACAGCGATGGGGTGGGCTGCGCCCACCATCCTCCCTCATACGAGACACGAGCGACGAGCCACAAGCGACGACTCCATCCATAATCAATTTGGCCTGCATACTATAGTCTGAAGAAACGCCGTCCGCTCCCCTGTACCCTACCGGTATCGAATGGAGTTGCTCTATGAACCTTGAAGAGGCAGTCGGCGAGGAGCTACGAGCCTGCCGCCGGAAAAAGCAGATCAGCCAGGAACAGCTCGGCTTCGACGCGGTCTTGGCGGCCACCCCTCAATCCGCGAGGAACTCTCGCAGGCGATACTCCAGTTTCATTATATCTCGCGTCCAGCACTCCCAGACCACGAGCACTCTCCAACCCATATCGCGGAGAGCTTTGATGTTCCTGCGATCGCGGTCAACATTCCCCGTACGCTTCTTTTCCCAGAACTCTGCATTGGTTGAAGGTCGTACCAGGCCGTACTTGCAACGGTGCATGTGCCAGAAACAACCATGAACAAAGATCACCTTCCGGTGACGCGGCAGTACAATATCCGGAGAGCCGGGCAATTCGCGGCGGTGCAGACGAAATCTGCATCCCAAACGATGAACGATCCTACGCACAGTGATTTCCGGTTTTGTATCCTTGCCGTGAATTTGCGACATGCAGTAGGCACGCTGACTGTGATTCAGAACATCGGTCATAGGATCATTGTGGTCAACACGAAGCTGTTCTTACGTTTGTGCAGTGTCCACGTCATCTATGAAGTGCCCAAAATCTCCGGGGTTCAGGTTTGGAATGCCGACGCTCAGGTAGAATCGGGCAAAACATGATTGGAGAGCCTCAGCGAACGGAGCGTCGAGCGATGCAACTCGTTCATACCTCCCCGTGTCTACAATCTCTTGATACGGAACACTTTCCAGTTGCAGCAAGTCACAGTATGAGTCAGGAATGTCAAGGAACCCGGGCATGAACCAATAGCGTCCCTCAAGCTTGCCCATTTCTCCCGCGGGTGACTGAATTCGTCGGCGTAGTTTATCTGTTCTTGCTTTCTCACTCCCTCCCCATGGTGCCCCGTCTGTCCCGTCAGCCCTCTTGCATGCATCGCGAATGGTCTCCTTTGCGGAAACCACTTTCACCGTCAGGACGTGTTCCGCACGAGGTAGTATCTGGTTTGGTTGAACATGGAGATGGCAATGTGGTGTCAATACTACTCGGAATGTGCCATCTTCTACACGTCGTAGTATTTCTCCGAGCCGAGAGTCCTTCGATATCTTTGGGTAGATATAGAACTCGCTCGCCTTGACTTCTTCTATTTCCTCTACACCTTCTACCACAGGATTCAGTCGTCCTACTTGCAGAGACGCTCTGCGTCGGATCAAACGCTCCAATACGGCGGGTTCAACACCTGCACTGGTGAGCTCGCCCCATCTTGTCTCGAGGAACTCCCACAGATATGATCCCGCGGAACGCTCCAAGTCACGATGTAGCAGATGAGCAAGCTGGGGAATGTTTGTCCGCAGAATCTCCGCTATTGCGCGCTCGATATCGCCCGGCTTGCCTTTATCAGCCCACAGAACAAATGCTGTCTCCGTGAGATCCACCGGCTTCGCTCCGCTGCTATATATCACCAGTGGGCAGAAACGAGTACCTCGATACTCATTTACCATCTTCATGACCTGAGCATCTCGATTCCGCGTCGGTCCTCTGTAGGTGTCCGACACAATCAGGTCATATCGGTGTCGAGGACTTGACGCCATAGCAAAGGCGTCTTCAAAACTGATACACGGATACAAATCGACTTCCACTTGATTCGAGGCGAATACACCAGGAAAATCACGTTGGTACTGCTCCAGATCCTCTGATTCATCCTCAACCAGCAGTACCTGCAATCGTATGTCTCCGCCGCTCATAAGCCTACTCGCTCTTCAAAGGATGCTTCAAAACACGCTCCAGACAATCTGCAGTCACTACGATAGATCAGTTTGCCATATGGCGCAATCACCTGTCGCGCGATGAATAACCCCAGGCCCATCCCATTCGGTTTTCGCGAGAACTCCTGGTCGAATATGCGCTCGATGTCCTCTTCTACCACTCCGGGCCCATCATCACACAATCGCAGTCTGAACCCGTGTTTGAGTGCAGTCACTTGTATGTCAATCCTGCCACCCTTCCCGTCCCCATGGTGTCGTGTAAGCCAATACACGCTGTTATCAAGAAGATTTGCAGTGATCTGGCCCAGGTCTGACCGTGACATGTGTACCACCATTGGTTGCTTGGGAGCGCGCACTTCGCATGTGATGCCTTGTTTTGATATTAGACTCGTGAACAATGTTATATTGTCATATATTTCATCCTGTACGGCAAATGAAGACGCGCGACCACGTTTGCCAGCGGCCTTGGGAATCAGCTTTTCCCTGAGGTTTCCGATCTGCTCAAGCCACGCTCGTATTTTAGTAAAAGTGCCGGCCATTTCTGCATGCGCGCCACTGCCCATCACCTTGTCGAAAGCACTGCTACTGAACTTCCCCATTACTCGCTTCTCCAGGTGTTCCACATCACGTGTAATCCTCCCAAGAGGAGCTCCAATTTCATGAATTACCAAGTCGACAAGTTGTCCGAGTCCGGCCGCGAGCAGAACACGCGAATAGTGTTCTTGAAGACGCTTAACACCTTCGCGAATGTCAGTGTCTTTCTGTCTCACCATCTTGCTAACGGGATGGCGCCTTCCCAGTTGCTTGTCCGCTTCGGCGACCACCTCAGAGATGTCAAATGGTTCGAACAGGGTTGACAGTTCCTCGGGTTTTGTTTCTTCACGGGGTCGTATTGTGTATCGTTCTTCTTCAAGTAGTGCAAGGATGCGGACGAACCATGTTGTTAGTGCATAGTATTCGCGATTGTGGACAAGACCCTCACGTGTTGTTCGGTCAATCAAATGTGCGTTTGCATCACGCGAAATGCGCACGGCTGCAATGATCTGATTATTTGCGAGTCTCAGCGTCGGGGTCTGGCGACTTCGTGTGTCAAGGCTTAGCCAGTCGGCGCCCTTCTCTCCATAGGGATAGACTCGAAAGCCATCACGATAGATGCTGACGCCACAGTACTCATCAAGAATCCGCCGTATTCCAGTCAGAGATTGATTGAATTGTAGCATAAATGGTGAAAGCCCGGGTCTGTCTCTGTCCCAGGCACGGATTTCCACTTCAAATGGTCCGCACAATGGCCTTTCATCTTTACCACCAAGCCTCTTGTTCTTGAATTGCTTGGCGTTCCTTCCATCGAATTCGATTTCGCCTTGAAAGATCCCTTCAGTCGATAGACTCCCGACCAAACGGTACTTTGGCTTGGTGGTCAACTCGTGCGGCTGGACCCTTCCGGTTAGATCCGGGTGGCTTGGTATCGAGAGATTAATCACAAAGTTCCCAAGTCCTGATCGTCCAGTGTCGGCCTCGAACGGTGATATCAGGCGCGACAAACGGTTATGCAAGGAGCGAAACTCATCTTCTCCCCAGTGTTTTCTCGCATGAAGATTCGTCAGTTCCAGGATGGTTCCATGTTCCAGTTGAGGAAGTGGAGATATCTCATAATCAAGGGTGATTTCATCGAGGTAGCTTTCGTCATCAAATCGCCCCCAGTCCAGCAGCACTGTGACGCCTTCGGGTTCGTCGCTCTTCTTGGTCTGCATCAGAAGACTCTCTCCCAACCGAGCGGCTGCAAAGCGACCGATACCCTTTGCCCCAAGATATGACCGACCTGATGGCGAGTGCTCCTCACGTTTCTTCAGTACTGTTCCCGGTTCGAACCAGCCCGTCTTCACCGTATCAAGAGTCATGCCGATGCCGTCATCGGAAATCGTCAACATATTTGGGTCATCTGAGTCGAATGCAACAGAAACAACCGTAGCATCTGCGTCATAAGCATTCTTGACCAGCTCAACCACGGCAACCGACTCATCGCTTATCAATTCTTCGCCGATGAGTGATATTAGCCTCGCTCGTGGACGCATTACTGCGGAACCGCTTTTGGGTGGCTTCCCTTTCATCTTCCGTCTCACCTATGGACTAGGCTCTTGACTATGACTTGCATCAGCCCTGGGCACACCGCGTTGCCGATCATCTTGATCTTGTCTCGTCGAGTCGCACGCCCAATTCTGAACGTTCGCGGCCATCCCATGGCAGCCTTGAGTTCCTCTGGTTGGAGCATCCGCATGACATGGCCTGACTCAGTCGGCTTCACGAGGGCAAAGCGGTCCAGTGTCGTCACAGTACGCAAGGGAACATCCAGCGATTGCCAACCTCCAGCGTGATCTGAGCCATAGTACACCATCAGGAATGGCGTACTCTCACCTACCTGGGCTATAGCTCGATCGGCTCTCGCCAAGGTTGCCTCTGCTCGTCGTTTTGTGCGCAGGGTTGTCCAGTGGTACTCGCCGTTGAGACTCACTACCTCGGCTGCGGGCCTTTTCCTTCTACCTCGCGGCTTGATCTCACCCGGTTTCTTCTTGAGATCGAATAGAAGAAAGAGACGCCTCCTTGCCTGTGGGACACCGAAATCTGCCGCATTCAGTTTCTGCGGCAGACTGTGATAGCCGAGGTTTTCCATATCCTTCATGAGCCCAGCATACCGCGACCATTTCTGCATGCTGACGACATTTTCTACTACGACCCAGCACGGTTTGAAGGCCTTCGCGAACCTCACCACCTGCAAGGCAGTCTCTCTGCTCACTTCACACCGTGGCTTGTTGCCTTTTGCAACGCTGTGATTGGTACATTCAGGGGAAGCCATGATAAGGTCAACACGGCCCACTTCTTTCACGACTTGATCGAGGTCGTGCTCCTCGATGCGACCGGAGTAGAATCTCACGTTGGGGAAGTTGTCTCGGTACACCGATTCCGCGACCGGCCACACATCGAAGGCCGCCACGATTTCGACCCCGGCTGCCTGTGCGCCCCAACTGCTTCCGCCAGCGCCACAGAACAGGTCTATCGCTCTCAGCTTCCTTTTCAAATTTCGCTCCACACCGATGGTCCGCTGTGCGGCCGCCCATTTCTCACTCGCGCTTCGCGCTTGCCCGCGATTCCACATTCCTGATAAAATCAGCGGGAGCCATGTCCAGAGCCCTGCATAGCCGGAAGAGAACGTTCAGTGTCGGGCTCTTGAGCCCGCGTTCAATGAGACTCACATACGTTCTGTGAATCCCGGCATCGAATCCCAGTTGCTCCTGGCTGATCCGTCGCCTCTCACGCGAAGCTCTGAGTTCCTCGCCGACTGCCTTTCCGATATCCATAGAGCAACTCCAGTCAATGGCATCAGGGTATAGATGTCCGCCCCCAATATCTTCAGACTATAGTATGCAGGGAGAATTGATTATCGATGATTGACGATGGGCGGTTCGTTCTGCAGGGAGCGGGGAGCGCTGCGGCTGGCGGCCGCGTCGTGCGTTGTTCGTAGAGCGTAAAGCGTCCTCTCCAGCCTGCGGCCTGCCGGCGTATTTCGTATCTCGTCGCTCGTATCTCGTGTGAAGAGGGGAGATTGCCGCACTGCGCTCGCCAAGACATAATCCGTGGAAATCGGTGTAATCTGTGGACGGATCTCCGGCCTGCGGCCGTGTTCGCGTGCTTCGCGTACTTCGCGGTGAACGGGCATGGATTCCCGCGTTCGCGGGAATGACGGAATTGTGTCTCGCGCCAAGCCGCCAAGAACGCGGGGGTTTGAAGAGTCTTCCGCCCCCAGCCCTTTGTCCTCCATTCTTTCTTGGCGCTCTCTGCGTCTCTGCGCGAGAAT
>JAKQFZ010000334.1 GCA_029558215.1 Candidatus Omnitrophota bacterium | reverse complement strand
AGAAATGTCAAGAGAAATTTCGGCAGCGAAGTTTCGACAGACGTTTTAACCGGATGGATCTGGAAACTGATCGAACCATCTCAACAAGAAGACAACTGATGGGTCTGGCGACCCATCCTACCGTCTTCTGCTGCAATTCGCGAAGACTGTGGATTGGTGCGTCCGCTTTGCTGGACACACCCTGTACGGTGTCACTCTGAAGACAACTGATGGGTCTGGCGACCCATCCTAACGTCCTGAGTCAGTACCCAGCAGAAGAGGATTCATCTTGACGTGCTGTATCCTTTTGGCTACAGTGCAGATAATGACGGACATTCGGAAGACGGACATCTTCGCCAAATGGATCGACGGACTGAAGGATATCCGGGCACGCGCTCGCATTCAGGCCAGAATCGAAAGGCTTGCCCTTGGTAACTTCGGTGATGTCAAACCGGTTGGCAAAGGAGTCGCTGAGTTGAGGGTTGACTACGGCCCCGGCTATCGGGTCTATTTCAAGAGGTCTGGTCGTACCGTCATCATCCTTCTGGCTGGTGGTGACAAACGTACCCAAAGCCGGGACATTGACACGGCGCTGCGCCTCGCGCGTGAGTTGGAGGACTGAACCAATGAAGAAGAAGACGAGCACAAGTCGCTACGATGTAGCAGAGCACTTGAGGACTCCAGAGGAAATGGCTGCCTATCTTGAAGCGTGTCTTGAAGAGTCAGAAGGAGATGCGGCATTTGTTGCCAAGGCGCTCGGGGATATCGCTCGTGCCAAGGGCATGGCACAAGTTGCTCGTGAGGCCGGACTTTCTCGGGAGAGTCTCTACAAGGCGCTCTCCGGCGAACGAACCCCAACGTTCGATACAATCCTCAAGGTGGTACATGCACTTGGCATCCAACTGCACGCGGCACCTCTTCGCAGCGGATAATCAGGATTGTGTTAGCATGGGTCACCAGACCCACTTCAGGCTAAACCGCTTCTTCGGTTTTATCCATGTAGAGAATGCAGGAGCAGCCTTCGCAGCGGATGATGTCCCAGCCATCCTGCAGCTGCGCCAAAGTCTGCAGTGTGACGCTGACATTGCAGTGGCTGCATGAATTGCCAAAAACAGGCACCACTGCCTTTCCTCGATTACGGGCATACAGCTTGTCGAAAGTGCCGATGAGCGTGTTGTGAACGTTGTTGCGCGCTTCCTGTGCTGCCGTTTCCGCTTGCACCAGTTCGGTCTTCTTCTGCTCAAGGGTTCGGCTCAGCTCAGCGCTCTTGGCATCCAGTTCTTTGATTTCGCCAAGGATTTCCTGCTCTCGCAGTTTGAGGTGTCTGGTTTCCTGTTCCACTTCTTCCATGAGCGTGAGAATTGTGTCCTCACAGGTCTTGATCTTGGTCTTCAGCGCGGCGATCTCGTGCTCCATGGCGGTGTATTCCTTGTTGGTCTTGATGGAGTGAATCTGAACCTGCTTTTTCTGAATGTCTTCTTCTGCCTTCCCCAAATCGAGTTCTGCCGTCTTGAGTTTCTTTTGATGATCTCGATGCGTCTCGCGTTCTTTCTCCAGCGCGGCCTTGCGCGCGGCCTTGTCATCTTCAACAGCCTGAATTCTGGCGGGAGCCTTTTCGATCTCATCACGAATGCTCTTTACCAAAGTCAGCGCTTTTTGCAGCGTCACCAGACTTTCCAACTTGTTCGATGCTGTCATTGTTCTCCACTCCCAGAATCAGATTTTATAGAACCAACTACGGATTTCGCGAATGCTCGCCACCACCCGCGCTCAGGGTCGCACAAAAACGTAACCGACTCCTCCCTCTTCCAGCCAGGCTGTGGCCAGTTCATCCCTGTGGTATGCGACCACGCCTTTGTCCTCAGTCGAGGCCACCGGATCGTTGACCAGCACATGACCGTCTTCGTCAAATCCCCGAACCACAATGATGTGACCGGAAGTGACCTCGACCGGAGCGTTCGAGATGACGCCCTTCTTGTACTTGGCGCTGATGATCACCGGTCGCCCAAGGGCGATCTGCTCCTTGACGTCGTCCCAGGTTCGAAATCGCTGAAGCCAGCCGGTCAGCCCGTAAGTGGCTGCGACCTGTATCTGACGCGGCCAAGCGCCAAAAATCCTCAGATCGTCATCCATGCATTTTTCATAAATCTCTTTTGTGGGTCGGTTGATCCCATAGTACTCCAGAACCATGGCAAGGCTCGTCGGCCCGCAGACCGACCAGCGTACTTTCGGTTCTTCCCACAACTGAGATCGAAACCGAACGGGCAAAGCCTTTGCCCAGCAGTCCCGATGCAGCTGTTTCTGCGATGTTTGAAATCGCTCGGACAGGGACGGATCGCCGAGCGAATTGCTGTAACTGACTCCCATGAGACGAAGGCGCGGCGTTTGTGTCCCCGTCGAGAAGAAAGTCACTCTGAACTGAAAGCGAACACAGGGCTTTTCCGTCAGGAGATAGTCGGCATCAATGCGACCGAGGGAATCCTTCAGAACGCGCCGCACTCGATCCGGTGTTTTTCCGTAGCGACCGAGGAAATACCATTCACTCCACTCGGTGCCATCGGTGCTGACGCGAAACCGAACGGCGAAACCCGTTCCTTCGGGAGTGTCCACATTCCAACAGGGAAGCAGTTCGTTGAACGGGAAATCACTCATAAACTCCCGTGAGGTATAGACGCCTCTCTCAGGATATGTTCCGTCCCCTTTGGCTTTGAGTGTAACTGCAGGAGTTGACTCACTTACCAGCTGACAGTGATCGAACGAACCACCCGCGAAATCTTCCGCTCTCTGAAGCAGCAACAGACGATCTACGGTGTGCGGGGGCTTTCTCAACTGATGGGCGTGGGAAACGGATTCAAAAAGGAAAAGGACACAAAAAGCAGCGGAAATACCGAACCAGATCAGCACTCGATTTTTCACCTTTCTATGATTTCGCATACAGTTCATCAGGATCAATTCCTGCGTCTCGCATGGCTTCCCGCGCCGAAGGGGTCAGCGTTGAACCCTTCGCCAGCCGGATGCTCTGTCCCGACTCCAAAGCCTTCCTGACATCGTCGGCCGTCAGACAGGTGCCCTGCAGTGTTGTTCCGGACTTCTCTGAACAGCAGCCCCCGAGGGGTTTGAGATGCCGCTTTTCCACTGCCAGAAACTTGTCCAGGCGACCTTGATACTTCCCGCCGAGAAACTTTGAACCGAGGAACGTTTTCACAATCTCCATGGCCAGTGCTTCGCCCAACACTTTTCCACCAAGGCACAACACATTGGCGTTGGAGTGTTCCTGACTCATACGGGCGCTGAAGGTGTCCATGCAGACCGCCGCATAAACGCCAGGCAGTTTGTTCGCCAACATTGCGGACGAGTACCCAACCCCATCCACCAGAATGGCACGCTCACATTCTCCCATCGCTACAGCCATGGCAGCCGGATAGATCAAATCAGGCCAGTCCACCGCTTCTTTTGAATGGGTTCCAAAATCCACCGGCTCATGACCCATCTCGACCAACGCCTTGCGGACGATTTCCTTCAGTTCAAACCCACCATGATCAGCAGCCAGTGCAATCTTCATCTTTTCACTTCCTGTGCGGTCACCTTGGACTCGGAACAGGCCAAGTCCAGGAAATTTGCCAGCAGATGTTTGCCCTCACGGGTCAAGATGGATTCCGGATGAAACTGAACGCCCCAAACCGGAAAGTCCACATGCTTCAAACCCATGATCTCGTCACTATCGGTTTCCGCGGTGATCTGGAGACATTTTGGAAGAGTCTCCCGTTCCACGATCAGAGAGTGATATCGCGTTGCCTCAAAAGGATTTGCCAACCCGTTGAAGATGGTTCGCCCTGTGTGGTAGATCATGGACGTCTTACCGTGCATGACCTGTCGGGCACGCTTCACGACGCCCCCGTAGACATGACCGATACACTGATGCCCCAGACAGACACCCAGAATCGGAGTGCTCTGACCGAACTTCAAAACGACATCATTGGAGATGCCGGCTTCGAGCGGCGTACAGGGGCCTGGAGAGATGACAATCGCTCTGGGTGCCATCTTTTCGATGTCGCCCAAAGTGATGCGATCGTTGCGCCGAATGTGCAACTCGGCGCCCAACTCCCCCAGGTACTGGGCGAGGTTGTAGGTGAATGAATCGTAGTTGTCAATGAGAAGGATCATCGAATGCCTCGCGCTCCTTCCGCCAGCTGAATGGCCTTCAACATGCCTCTGGCCTTGTTCTGAGCTTCCTCGTATTCCTTCTCAGGAACCGAGTCCGCCACAATGCCCGCTCCCGACTGCACATACGCCGTGTCCCCTTTGATGACGACGGTTCGGATCGTGATGCCGGTGTCCAGATCGCCTGAGAAACTGATGTATCCCAAAGCACCTGCGTAGGGACCCCGACGGGTCGGTTCGAGTTCCTCGATGATCTGCATGGCCCGAATCTTCGGAGCGCCGGAAACAGTTCCCGCCGGAAAACAGGCTCGAAGCACATCAAAAGCGTCCTTTTCCGGTCGCAATTGTCCCTCAACGTTGGAGACAATGTGCATGACATGGCTGTAACGCTCGATGACTTTCAAATCGGTCACTTTGACCGTTCCCGAACGCGAGACGATGCCGACATCATTTCTGCCCAAGTCCACCAGCATGATGTGCTCGGCCAGTTCTTTTTCGTCGGCAAGCAGTTCCTTCTCCAGGCGGGCATCTTCTTCCAGACTTCGCCCGCGGGCGCGGGTGCCTGCAATGGGTCGAACTTGAACCGTGTCTCCCAGAAGCTTGACGAGAATCTCCGGCGAGGAACCCGCGAGATGCAGATCGCCGTATTGAATATAGAACATGTAGGGCGAAGGGTTGATCGTCCGCAGGGCACGATAGATGTCAAACGGCTTGCACTGAATTGAGACCTGCTGACGCAAAGACAGAACCACCTGGAAAATGTCTCCCGCAAGGATGTACTCCTTCGAACGCCGAACTGCCTCAACATACTGCTGTTCCGACATATTGGATTTGACATCAAGTTTGTCGGCACCTTCACAGCCGAAGGGAATATCTTCCAACGGCTTTCTCAGTTTCTCCACCAGCCGATCGATCTTTCCGATAGCCTCTTCATAGGCCGCGTCCGGATCGTTTTCGACAAAGGCATTTGAAACCACTTTGAGGGTGTGATTGATGTGATCAAAAACGAGAATCGTGTCGGTGATCAGGAACAGGCAGTCGGGCAAGTTCATGTCCTGGTTGCCCGCTTCGCCAATGTTTTCAAAGAACCGCACCATGTCATAAGAAACATAGCCGACCGCACCTCCGAAAAACGGAGGCAGACGCTTTTCCGGCACCGGCTGATACGGCTTCAGAATCTCTTTCACTTTTTCGAGAGGATCCTGGCCGTCCAGAGAGAAGACGCGGTCAACACCGTTCTCGACAAGGTGTGCTTCGTTGCCTTTTGACCAGAAAACCCTCGAAGGACTTGCCCCCAAAAAAGAGTTTCGGCGGAGGTTCTCTCCGCCGGTCACGCTCTCGAGCAGGAATGCAGACCCCTGATCGTTTATCTTATACAGCGCCGACACAGGGGTCTCAAGGTCGGCGAGTATCTCACGGTAAACAGGGATGAGACGTCCCTCCGATGCCTTTCGTCGGAACTCCTCCCTGTCGGGCACATAAGCACTGGCAGTCATCGAATCGTGCACTCCACAAGAAATACTCAGCACTCTTATATATCCTGATGGGGCTTTTGATGCAAGCTCTGGTTTTGCAGAGCAGGGTTTCGGGCGCTTCGCTCGCCGGGCAAAGACTTGCTGTCTATCTGTTCCCTGTTGAGCAAAGTCTCGAGATGTGACACAGTACTCCAGAAAATGGCTTTCCGTGACAATGGGTGTAATTCTCCGGAAAGCCTGATAGTTGACAGGAAATCATCTCACGAGATTCGCGGGATATTGGCTTACGATTGTGGAGTAGTCTCAATGGAAACTGCAGTGATGACAACAGAGGACGTTCTCAACCGGCTGAGGGACTTCAAGAACAAACGTCAGACTGAGTTTGGTTTGGTCTCCCTTGGCGTCTTTGGCTCTTTTGCCCGTGGCCAGGCTGGCGCAGAGAGTGACGTGGATGTCTTTTTCGAAACCACTGAACCGAATCTCTTCCGCACTGCGAGGATGAAACGCGAGTTGGAGCAAGTAATGTCCCGTCGCGTGGATGTTGTCAGGTTGCGAGAGCAGATGAACCCTCGCCTGAGACGCCGCATTCTCCAAGAGGCTTGCTATGTTTGACCGACCAGAGATTCTCGACAGACTTAGCGATCTGCTCCAAGCCTTGGAGCGGATTCCAAAGCGCTGCTCTTCCATCAATTCACCGGAGGATTTCCTGG
>JAKQFZ010000329.1 GCA_029558215.1 Candidatus Omnitrophota bacterium | reverse complement strand
AGTTTCAGACCTGGGACAACCGGCAGAATTCGCGTCTTCAATCCGGACAATGAAGTCGTCGCACAGATTGAGCCGCTCACCGGCAATCTAAAAATCGCTGGCATGCTCTATGAGCAATATCTGTTTGACGATCAATAGAAGAGCATGAGGGGATTTTGCGCATGGCAGTTCAGCGTTTTGCACGGCGGATCATCATCTCAGGAGATACCGAGATTCATCTCCTGGACTGGACGGACACCGTCACCGTCTGGTTGGCAAGCGATCCACAAGAGATCGATTTCAAGAAGCGACTGGAACTGGACGCCCATGGCAACGTGAGGTTGACAGGACACGTCACCATTCAGGCAGGAGCTCGTTGATGCAGACCCCTTATCAGAGAATCATCACCAGAACGCGTCAAGTCGGCCCTTTCGCCTATCAGAATGAAGTGGTTCAATCTGTGCGTTCATGCGAGTTTGAGGTGCGTCGGTCGGGTGGAAGAACGTGGGCGAGTCTTCATCTGGCTCGAGAGTTTCGAGAACTGGATGAGTTCAACTGGATGGATGAGTATCGGATTTGGTTTGCACCCAACGATCTTCGTTTCGTCGGTCGTGTTGCAGGTGTTCGGCGACGGACAAGTGGTGGGGAGTTCGAAGTGATCCTATTGTCCCCTGTGCTTTGTCTCGAAGGCGTTTGGCCTGTTTTCCCGAGCCCTGCGGCAGCGTCTGAGCATCCTTCAGAGGCGGATGTTTCTTATTGGGTTCGGAGTTTGTTGAACGAGTGTCTCACTGCACAGGGGATGCCTGCATTCGATCCTGATGCGATCCCTGACTGCGGCGTCGTCATCGAGATGCCGATCCTTGAGGGGAACTGGAGCTTGCGTACGGTCTTGGATGTCCTCGCCGTGATGGCAGGTTTCTGGAACTGGGGAGTGGATTTGAAAGACAACGTCTACTTTCAACCCACCCCTGATTCCATCCAAGCTCAGTTCCATGTCGGCATGGAGCGGGGGTGGGGAAAGGTTGTGTCTTTGGACGATCGGTATTGTCCGTATGAGACGCTCACTTCCATCAAGGTCTATGGTGAGGTTCCCGTCTCTTTGGGCGAAAACGGACAAATCGTTCGACCTGAACACCGCACGGCCTTCAGCAAATCATTTCCTGATCCCACGATGACGAACACGTATGGGAACAACCAACGCGTTGTTCACGTTCCGATGGTGAGGGCGGAAAAGCAGGCGGCCGCATACGCGAACGCCTGCCTCACGAGGGTAAATGCCACCAGTCACAAGTATGAACTCCATGTCTCCAATGCTTTGCGGCCACTTGATCCCGCCTGTGGCCTTATCATGCTGCATGATGAGGTTGGAGAACGACTCGGAGAATTGCCGGCCGAGCGGATCATCTTTGAACTCGGTGAAGATGCGCATGTTCATATCCACCTCGGTCAGCCAGATCTCTTTACCGACAACCTATCACTGCTGCCCCACAAAGCGGAGAAGGGCGTCCTTCCCGACGAAACACGAATTCTCTCAAGCATCCTGGATGGTGAGAAGGCGTCCTGACGATGATTCAGAAAGATCACAGTTCTCAGGGAGGTTACAGAATATGAAATCCGCAACAGTCTTGCTCTTGTTGGTTTTGGGAATCGCCGTTTTGGTCTGCAGTGCCCGTGCCGGTCTGTTTGGCAGCGATGGACGGGTTGGAAGCTGGAGGGGTTGCCAGTCGCTTGTGGAATCGCCCACGGGCGAGCATCTCATTTTTTGTGACGTTTCTTCAGGCACACACACGCTGAGTGGTCTGTGGAATGGCGGTGGCGGTGGTTTGGGTCCTTATCTTCGAGATGACCAGGCGGACATCATGCGCGCTGCCACCGCATCGCTGACCATTGATGCCACCACTCCTGAAGCCTCTCAACCGATTCTGACACTTTGCGCACAGGAACGGAATCTGGCCGTCTTCAACTGCTCCGGTGAACTCTGGCTGAACGGCTATCTGAATCAACCGTCTGGAGTGGTGCGACAATTCGGGGACGAGAGTGACGAATACTGGGATTCGGATGAGAAGTCGCTGACTTGGCGGGTGTGTGCAACACCTGCCGCCGAAGTGGACTTCGATGATCGGTATCTCGGAGTACGCGGTGGCATCGGTGCTCACAACTACACAATCCTCAGCCCAGATTCCGGAACAGTTCGGTTTTTCGAGAATGGTGGCTCTTACACGGAATACTGGGATGCAACAGAGAACGCTCTGTCGCTCAGAGCAAGCGCCACTCCAGCTGCTTCAGTGGATCTCGACAATGGCAATATGTCTCTTGCGGGCAATCTTTCGTTGATGGCCGACCGAAAGGTGACTCAGCCAGAAGACACGACGGGAAACGGTCCTTTCATCCTGAGCGGCCTCGTGAGAGCCAGTCTGTCGGGATTCACAGTCAACACGCAGGCGGCTTGTTATTTCACCACGACAACGGGCAGTCTTGTCTTGGGAGCTATTCCCGAAGAAATCTACGGGGGTGTGGTGGTGGTGGACGACCTGGTAATCCATGGTTGCACCGGCTCCCTGCACGCCTACATTGACAGCGTCGAACTGCGACACACGGATCGAGTCAACTCCAGCTTCAGCGTTGTCACATACACTACGGACATCGGCAACGATACGGATGGGGAGTTTGCGGTGGACATTCTCAGCGCAGATGTCTCACGAGGATCTGCACCCGGAACGTGGTTTCTGATCTTCACGGTCGTAGATCCATACGAAGACGGCATCCATGTTGCGGATGTCGCCGTTCATTTTCATCTGGAGTAGGTAACATGGAACAACACAGTCTCAAAGACAGTCTGTCGAGATGGCTCCCTTTGCTTGTGACCTTGGCAGTGCTTGTGGCGAATGTGGCCGCCCAGATCGCTGTGGCCAAACAGGGCGCAGAGGAGTTTCGGACATTTCGGGATGCCGGTTTCGTCCCCTTTAAGGAGGACGTTCAGAAAAACTATGTCACGTTTCGTGAATATGAGATGAGGATGCGAACGATGGAACTCTCTTTGCAGCGAATCGAGAACAAGGTAGACCGCATGCTCGAGCAGGGAAAATCCGCGAGGTGAGAAGGGATTTCGCGTCTTTCAAGAGCGTTTCCGCGGATTTTTCGAAGGAACCGCCTGTCGTTGGGGGCTTTCCTTACCAGACACAACTAATTGTGGTTTCTGTATTCCAAGTACACAATATAAGCCACGAAAATTTCCATTTCCCTCTCTTGACAGTCTGTTTATTGTCCTGTATCTTTCACTGCAAATTTGTGAGTGAAAGCCGGGGTCCGGAAAGGCAGCCCGTGTGGGTTGTTTTTCATGAGAAGTCGGAGGGAAGGTTCTGGACGCTCGCGGTGTTTTCAGAATCTCTCTAAGATGGAGACTCCTGACTTCTCTGCACTTTGTTTTTTGCGTCGTCAGGGTTGCCACAGGCACCCGAAGTTCGAGACACGCGACTGGATGCTGAGAGGCTTGAGGACAAAGGACTGCGGCTCACTAGCACCAGACAGAGGGAGGTGTTAGGTTATGTCCGCGATAGAGGTCTACGTCGATGAAAATGAGACGATAGACAGCGCTTTGCGTCGCTTCAAGCGACAATGCGAGCAATCAGGCCTCAAAGCAGAAATTCGGCGTCATGAATACTATGAAAAGCCGAGCGTTCGTAAGAAACGCAAGATGGAAAACGCCAAGCGCAATCAGAGGAGGCGAATGAGGATGCACAACGGCTGAGAATGCCGTTTGTCTTCCTGAACAGGTTGGCTGCCTGTATCCCATCCCGAGCAGGTGAGCACCCTTGGACGCTTGCTCGTCGAAATGACACGCTTCTTCTGGACTGAGTGTCATCCAGGAGCAACTGACCGCTTGTTGATGCGGTTGCTCGAAAAAGGAACTGGCAGTTTCTTAGGACTCGAAAAGAAACCGAGTGCCTCTGAAGTCTGGTTTTTGGGAGAGTGGTTCAGAACCTGAACGCGCAGGCGCAGAAGACGACGGCGCAGGCGAAGATCAGGTCGAAAGGAACGGTGGTTCCCCGAGGAACCGCCCTCATCCGTAAGATGACGGAGCCAGTACGGTGCCTCGAGAGACGAGCTATGACGATGATCGCCTGGTTTCGGTTTATCTCAAGGAAATCGGGGACATTCCGCTCCTGACAGCGGAAGAAGAAATTGATCTCGCCACTCGCGCAAGGAAAGAGGACACAGCAGCCCGAAGGCGGTTGATACTGGCGAATCTTCGCTTGGTGGTCAGTACCGCACGAAAGTACAACAACAAAAGTGTTGCCCTTCTTGATCTAATCGAGGAGGGCAACATTGGTTTAATCAAGGCGGTGGAACGCTTTGATCCAGCCAAGGGATGCCGCTTCAGCACGTACGCGGTCTGGTGGATCCGGCAGGCGATCAACCGTGCGATTCTGAACCAGACCAGCCTGGTTCGACTTCCTTCGCATAAGGCGGAAAACGTCAACAAGGTTCGTAAGATCTTCAACTCACTTCAGCAGGAACTGGGTCGTGCACCAAACGAAGAGGAACTCCTTGAGAAAGTTCCCCTGTCCAAGAAAGAAGCGAGGGAAGCGGTCAGGCTTTATTTCATGCCTTCTTCGTTGGAGTATCTGACAGGGCTTGAAGATGAGGGAGCCTATCGGGCGGACTTGGAAGATACTTCGATCATTCCTCCCGATGTTCAGATCGAAATGCGCACCCGAAATGAAAGAGTCCTGAGCCTGCTGGGATCTCTTCAGGGCAGAGAGAAGCAGATTCTTCGTCTGCGCTTTGGCTTTGAGGACGGCAAGCCTTACACCCTGGAAGAGATCGGAGAGAAAATGAAACTGACCCGGGAGCGCATCCGTCAGTTGGAACACCGCGGGCTGGCACGACTCCGAACCTTGGCGCGCTTCCAGCAGGGCTTGGATGACTCGTGTCTCTAGTATTGCGTTCTGAAAGTAGAGTTGCATAGAGCAGCTGCTCAGTCTGGGAGACAAGGAAGTCTGAAGAACCCCCCAACCCCTCCTATTAAGGGGAATAAGGGGGATTAGGACGACCGGAATACCTTGCTTTTTGGACGCGCAATAATGCGCTGTTGTTACAGATAATAAATGAGTTCAACTTGGAGGACAAAACAGAAATGGATTTGAAGTCACTGATCCGAGATATTCCCGACTTTCCAAAGAAAGGGATTATCTTCAAGGACATCACACCGATTCTTGGTAACAAAGATGCCTTTCGGCAGGTCATTGACACCTTTGCAGACCGCTACAAAGACAAGGGCGTCGAGTACATTGTCGGAGTTGAAGCCCGTGGCTTTATCTTCGCTTCGGCCTTGGCTTTGCGGCTCAACGTGGGCTTTGTGCCTGTTCGCAAACCGAAAAAGCTCCCTTGGGCGACGCATCGGGTTGAATACGAATTGGAGTACGGCACCGACGCACTGGAGATTCATCAGGATGCTGTGCCGAAGGGGAGCAAAGTGGTGCTTCTGGATGACCTTCTGGCCACCGGTGGAACGACGGCGGCGACATTGAAACTGCTGCAGAAGTTGGATGCAAAAGTCATCGAGACGGCATTCGTCATTGAACTGGGCTTTCTGAAGGGAAGAGAGAAGTTGAAAGACTGCCCTGTTTATGCCATGATCCGACTCTGATTCTGCGCCCGTAGCTCAGTAGGATAGAGCGGCGGTTTCCTAAACCGTAGGCCGAAGGTTCGAATCCTTCCGGGCGTACCAGCAAAATCAAGGGGTTACGTCAACGGCGTAACCCCTTCACTTTTGAAATGTCACAATTTTGCGACAATCTCAAAAAAGAAAATGCCCTCTGGGACACGTTCGGAGCGTACTCGGTCTTGGGGTGAGAATCTCCAGAAATTGCCTCATCCAGACTTCCTTGATCAACACGTGATCGACAATCAAACTATCCTGCTCTTCAGATTGAATTCGACAAGGTCGTTGAGGAAGGTGGGGCGAAGGTCGTTGCTCTAGGAATCTATATGCCCGTGCTCTCAGATGGCAGGATATTTGCCGGCAGACCGACCCAATCGGAGGAGACTGAGCGACAGGCATATGGAATCACGAGTCCATACTGTCACATGAGCAAATGAGGCGAGGCTCGGTGCAAATCGGTCCTCGCCTTTCCTATAGCAAGGGACTTCCAGCTCAGGCACTATAAAACCGAGATATTTAGTACAGCCCTCATCCTCTCAATCTCGATGACGCAATATCGTCATGGGTCACCCTCTGTTACCCTCACCTGTTTCTCAGGAACGACTCGAATTCCTCTATGCTCCGGAACACATTCAAAGGCACTCCCCTGGACTCGAAAAGTTGCTTCAGGTTCCCGTCGAGCCAGCCGACCGCCTCCCGAATCGCGTGAAAGTCAGAGCGCGTCGCGGCATCCATCAGATCGGGCAGATTTGCGTTCTGATAGGCTTGCCGTATGTCCGAGTGGAGAAGCAGACGGTTCCATCCTGTGCTGGATTCGATATCATCCAGGAACCGCGCGATTTCGCTCTGCAACAGCTGACATTTGAAGAAAGCCTCATGAGGATCTGAAATATCACAGGCGCGAAAGACTTTCTGCACATAGCCTGTGAATTCCTCGTAGAGGCCCGTATATACGTCGGGATACTCCTTCGGTCGGGCTATCTTTCTTATCTCCTCGACTAAGAGATTTCTTGTCCCATCGGCCAGACGCTCACCAGCTGCCAGAACTCCTTGCGGGTCAAGCTCGTTCATAAGCAACCCGATGAGTTCATCAAGTCCTTCAGGCTTGATCGGCAGCGCGATGACCTCCTTCACGGGAGATTTCCTGGCATAGGTCTGGTTGATCATAAAGATGACAAACAGCAGACCGTGGATCAGGTTGGCCGCCTCTATCTTGAGGCTCGCAAGATCATCTCGTTCAGCGGCTATCCTCATGTTGTACAGCGACACGCAGCACTTCTCAAAGTGCTCGGACGCCGTTCTCAGCATCCTCGGTCGGCCCTCCGGCGACATCATCCACCGGGCTTTCTCTCTCAGCGATTCAAGCCTCTCCAGATCGGCATCCGAGCGCGAGTAGAGGACGGCCGATTCGAGAATAAGCGACAGAAGCGCCTCCCTGAAGGAGACGATGCCTTCCGCCCTTTCCCAACTAATGGGGAAGAAGTCGGACCCGATATCGTCGATGACAAACTGGGCAGAAGCCTCCTCACCCCTAGGCGTATCGTTGATGAAAACCAGGTCTAGGTCGGACTTCGGATGATGGTCGCCTCGGAAGCGTGAGCCGTAGCCCAACACCAGTGCGACATCATCCTTGAAGTTGCCGCGGATACACTCCACGAAAGCATTTATCAATCTGTCTAAGTCAAAAACCGTAACTTCGTTACTCATAGGTATTGTCCTTTCTCTCATGTAGGAGTTCCGCCTTCAGGCGGTCTTCATGAGCACGCCGAAGCGTGGACTCATACTTGGCGATTCCTTTCGTCGAACTGCTTGCGGGTCAGACCGAATAAGATGATGTCCTGATATCTTCCATCCGTGTAGACCATCTCCGTTCGTCTGCCCTCTTCGACACAACCGAGCTTCTTCAGCATCGTCCCTGATGGAACGTTGCCCTCCAGGATGTGGGCATAGAACTTGTTCAGACGCCGCTCGTGGAAGGCGTACTTCAGAACGAGTCGCATGGCAGCGGTTCCATAGCCTTTGCCCCTATTGTCACGGTCGATCTGCATCCCGATGCTAAATGTCCCGTTCTTCTCATCGATGGAGTTGATATTGCACCCACCGACGAATCTGCCATCGAGAGTCTCAATCGCAAACCACAGTCGTCCATCTGGCGCCGCGTCTGGCTTCGGTTTGGTCTTGTCGATATCCGGCGGCATTTCGATCTCGTACTGCAGAAGTCGCCTTGCCTTCGAGTCGAAGAGGTTCACATACAAGACATCCCAGTCTTCCTCTCGCCCGGACCGTAACCGGACCAGCTCGTTCTGCCAAAAGTAATTGCTGTAGTCGATCTCCTTCATCATTTCCTCCTCTGTGTTTTCGTCGCAAACCCTGAAACAAACGAAGCCACGGACGCCCGTGGCTTGTGACTGAGTTATGTATTGGGAAAAAAACAAACCACGGACACACTGGGGGGAGACACAGCCGTCAAGTGAAAAGCTACTACGCCCGCAACGTCTCATGAACGCCCGAACGGGTACTCTTCATCGCGAAGGTTATGTCTCTGCCTTACAGTATCACTCCGTGGCTCCTCGATTTGATCGCGTCCATCCTTCCAGATGAACGCAGGAATTATCTAGCGTGTGGGCGCAGACAAGTCAAGAAAAATCGAAGATCCTCTTCCTCAACACTCGCCTAGGCGTCCCACTCGCGCTCCAGCAGCGACATGCAGTACCAACCCTCGAAGGTATCGCCGACTTTTCTGGACTCCCTCATGAATCCGTCCACCTGAAAACCCATCTTCTTGTAGAAAGCGATAGCGGAGGGATTCACCTCATCCACGAACAGCTGAACTCGATGCAGCCGATGGTCGCCGAATAGAACTCCGAGCGTGTGTTGCATCAGAACCGATCCGACCACTTGTCGGCGCAACTCTGGGCTTCCGATGAGGATCTGCTGAATGTGTCCCAGCTCGTTTTTCCAGTCCAGCACGACGTGAACGAATCCGAGCGCCTGACCAGTATCTTCGTCAACCGCTTTCAGGCCTAAGTCAGTGAGCCTGCCGTCCTTGCTTTGCGTGAGAAGCATCTCGAGCTGCCCGTCGTCGATCGGTTCTCGGAAGATTGGGAATACCTTCGTGTCGATCCATTCACGTATGACCGGGAAATCCGCTCTCTCCAGATGTGCTACGGCTATCTTCATGCTCTTCCTTTTTTGGCTGCCGAGCGCAAACCACCGTTTGCCCTAGACCTTCTTCCCACAGTATTTCCGAACTCTCGACTCAGGTGGTCTGTACCAACGCCTCTCGGCAGAGAAAATCGCATTCCTCCAACATATGCTTGATGTATTCAAGCGGCGACAGGGACATAGGCAATCTCTTTCAGGATATGCGGCCCGATATAGGGGCTGAGGGATTCTTTTGTCACCAGTTCGACTTCGCGTCCGAGGACATCTTCCAGCAGGAAACAGAGATCCATGAAATGATCAAATGATTTTCCCCCGGGCTGGAACTCGACAAGAATGTCTACGTCACTGGCTGCTGTCTGCGTGTCATGTACAAAGGAACCAAACAGCCCCAATCGCTCCACTCCCAGAGCGGCAATCCGCTCCCGGGTCTCATGAAGCCTGTCCAACACGTCTTGTTTTGTTTTGGCTGCATTGTGCATGGTACCAGTCCTCGTCGGGGGCAACGGATGCGACGAACACTGAGAAGATTAGACACCATCTTGGGCTTGCCGTCAAGCATCCCCTCCCGCTTCACTCCGGCATAAGGTGCGTTTCCACCTGGTATTCCCAAAGGGATTTGACGGTCACGGGATTGTTGGCGATGGCACGCTTGCCCTCCAGTGCCGATCCTGAGGCGGCCATCGTCGCCGTGTAAGTAATGCCCTTGATGGCAAGGAATCTCAGCAGATGTGACAGATTCTGTCCTGCCTTTCGTCAATAATGCCTCTGCAGCCAAGATGGTTCTGGTCAAGCCTTGATGCGTGTGGTGTGTAAACAGAAAGGAGAACAAAGATGGACAACGTACTCGAATTGGCCAATCCGTTTGCGCAAGAGACGACGGAAGAAGGTAATGTTGAGAGATTCATTCTGCCTCCCAAAGTACAGGCGAAACAGCAACAAGAAACACAGTCAATATCATCCAAACTGAAAGCCATGGATGATGCGCTGATACGTTTCAAGTTCTCTGTCCAGCAATACAGGGACTCAGTGACTCCTGGAAACGAATGCATTATCCAGGATATTGACCATGGTATCATGGATCTATTCGCTCTTCTTGAGATACTCAAAATGGGGCATAGGATGTAGCGCGACGAGCGGGCACGGGAGCCTCTTCGACCGGACGAGACAGGGATTGAGGAGCGGGAGCGAGGCGCGCGTTGCCCCTACAGCATACTTCGAAGAAGTCTGGAAAATAGCATCTGGGAGCTATGGACTCTAGACCCATCTCTGTTGTCTCTTGAAAAGCCTTGACGAGAGAGGGAGAAACTGCTTTGCTGAAGGCCGTAATTCACACTTCCGGAAGGAGCGCGTGATGCAACCAGAAGCCGTTCAAGCGGCGCAGTCGCTGCAAAGCCAGTTCAACTGGATGAGTTGGATGATCATCCTGGCCTACGTGGTCTTTACCACATGGCTTGGCCACAAGCTCAGTGGCAGGCAGGCAACGATCAAGGATTTCTTTCTCGGTGGACGCAAACTGCCCTGGTGGGCGGTTTCAGGTTCCGTGATCGCCACTGAGATCAGCGCCATGACTTTGGTTGGTGTTCCCGCATTTCTGTGGGCAGAAACAGGGAACATGGCTTACATGGTGCTGGGGATCGGTTCGGTCATCAGTCGCGTCATTGTCGGACTGTACTTTGTGCCCGCCTATTACGAACGAGAGATCTACAGCCCCTATGAATACATCGGTCAGAAACTTGGAACCCGTGCGCAGAGAGTGACCAGTTCGCTCTTCATGATCGGTGGCTCGCTGGGTCAGGGCACTCGCGTTCTCCTGACGGCGATGGTTGCCCATGTCGTTACCGATCTGAACATCTATACATGTATCTGGCTGGTGGGTCTGGTGGCGGTTCTCTGGACATATATCGGGGGCATCGTGACGGTCATCTGGACGGATGTCATCCAGTTCTTCATCTTCCTGTTCTCCGCCCTGGTGACGCTCTACGCCGTCGGTGCGGTGCTGATGCAGAACGGCATCTCCGTTGGGGAGATGATCAACGCGGCGCACAGCGCAGGCAAATTCCATTGGCTGAATTTCTCCTGGGATTTCCGGCAGAACTATACGATCTGGGCGGCGGTGATCGCGTCGAGCATCGGTGGACTGAATGCGTATGGCGTGGATCAGATGATGGTGCAGCGCTGTTTCTGCTGTAAGGGTCCCAAGGAAGCCCGCAAGGCGATCATCTGGAGCAGCATCGGACAATTGATCATGATCATCTGTCTGTTTGTTGGAGTCGCGCTCTGGGTCTTCTACAAGAAGGCAGGGCTGCCCGGCGTTCCGAGTCCTGAGGAGACGAAACTCATCGGAGACAACGCGAACAACATTCTTCCCGTGTTCACGCGTTACCGAATTCCGTGGTGGCTTGGTGGCATCGTTGTGGCGGGAATTTTCGCTGCGGCGATTTCGTCGCTGGAGGGCATTCTGGCGGCGTTGGCGGAGCAGACGCTGGCGACCATGAAGATGCATGGATTCAAGCCAAGAGACGATAAACACGCCATCGCCGCGAGCCGCGTGATGATCACCGTGTGGGGGGTGGTTCTGTGCGGTGTGGCGAGTCTGTTCTGGGCGGTCTGGCAGGGCAAAGGACTGATCATCGAGCTGGCGCTGAGCGTAGTCGGCCTGACTGCGGGTGGCATTCTGGGTGTTTTCCTCATGGCGTTTATC
>JAKQFZ010000308.1 GCA_029558215.1 Candidatus Omnitrophota bacterium | reverse complement strand
ACCGCCTGGAGCATTCCCGCCATCATGGCGGCGGCTTGCGGTGACCACATGGGTTCAAGACTGGCACCTGCGGCTTTGGGATTCGTCACCCTGTTTATGGGAATCGGACAGGCACTGGGTCCAAGTTTCGGAGGCATGATCGCCGACCGGGCTGGTTCGTTTGTCCCCGCTTTCTTATTGGCGTCGGCGGTCTCGGTGGCCGGTGCTGTGGCATCGCTGTCCCTTCGGGGAAAAGGGCATCCAACAGAAGAGACAATGAACTTGCCATAGCGTCTGCCGGATGATGTGGTTGTTTCCAGAGATGGGGTTGGCTATACTAGCAATCAAGCCCACACAAGTATTCCAGCTCTTGTGGGAATACCCAGACTGGGCGAGGCAGGGTCATGAATGTTTTGGTGTGTCACGCGAATCGGGAGATACGATGACTGAGGATTCCTTTCCCAAACCTGTTGAAGTCTATCGAGCACATAATCTTGAGGGGCAACCCCTTCCTTCCTGGAAGCAGTACCTGGTCAAGTTGCGCATCTACCTGGATGATCGTCCTGGAATGCTCTCCTGTGCGGCGAAGCTCATTGGCCGCTGTGGCGGGAATATCACGCTGTTCGACTACAACCGGTCTGAAGATCCGAACATGGTTTTGATGGATGTTGCTCTCCGCGATCCAGCGGCTTTGCAGAGTCTTCTTGAAGCGTTGGAGCAGGAAGGTTTCCTCAGACCAGTGGCTGCTACAACTGAGGATTTGCAGGTCACGGACACAGGTGCTGTCCTGAACCTCGTGGTTCGACTTCAGCATCGCCCTGGAGCTTTGGGGGATTTTGCCGACATTCTGAAGCAGGAGGGTGCAAACGTCATCTACATGCGTTACAACGAAGCGAGAAATCCTGAGTCGGCAGATATTGCGGTGGCACTCTCCAAATCCTCTCTGGTGGATGATTTGTTGGCGGACATCAACGAGCATCACTATCACTACCGCGTTGTCTTTCGGGGTGTGGACGAAGAACGGGTGCAGAATGCCATCGGACTGAAGTTGACGGAACGGTTCTTCCTCAGGCTCAAACGGCTCATGCCTCATTCGGATGTGGATCAGCTCAAACAGTTGGTGCAATCGAGCAAAGAGATCAGCGATCAATTGCTTGAGTTTGCCCATGAATCAAACAAAGACCTGGAAGCGGGAGAGATATTCACGCAGATCCTGTTGTTCGCGTCTCGATCTTTGGGACGGACAGGCGAGAAATTCACCTGTCGGGAACAGGCTCCGATCCAAGTCTCCAATCAGGTCCATCTGCGCACATTCATCCTTCCGACGGGTGGCAACATCTATCTGCTTTCGGCCGATTCCGAATCCATTATGCTGGACTGCGGCTATGGGCTTTATTACAACGATTTCCGACGCTACCTGGAAGAACACGGTGTCAGACCTGAACAGATCACCGCGATATACCTCAGCCATCCGGATGCCGACCATGCCGGGATGAGCGGCTTTTTCCAGGATGATTACGGAATGCGCGTCGTGCTTCATTCGAAAGGTCTTTCAGCCATCAATAACGACAACCGCGCCTGGGGAAGCGATTCGCCGCTCTTGCGACTCAATGGTCTTTTTACACGCCTTGTGAACGCCTTCACGCGTTTTTGTCCCCCCAAGCGGCCTGAATTCTACAAGGAGCAGCCCATTGGCAAGCAGGGTGAACTGAACGTCATCGATCGAATCCAGTTCCGCGATGTGACGATAGACGTTGTCGAAGGTCTTGGCGGGCACGTTCCTTCGCAGGTCTACTTCCTGATTCCGGATCAGGGGATGCTTTTCTCTTCGGACTATCTATTGAATCTGGACAGTCTCTCGACCGAAGATCGCGAACTCCTGACCATTCCCCGATTCCTGATGACAAGCACCAACGCAGACAGTGACACTTTCCGAACGGAAATGAAGGCACTCGAACAGCTGATCCTCGGCATTGACGAACAACTCAAAGCACAGAAACGCTTTGCCCGGGTTTTCCCGGGACACGGAGACTACTATCGGGCGTACCTGTTGTCTCGTTAGCCGAGATGCCCGATCTGCGTGTTTCTACAGGCCTGCCGTGGGATGAATTCCACTCTGACAGTGGGCAGGATGGGTCGCCAGACCAATCAGTTGGTCTCCCTCTACCGCGCATCACCTAGCGATTGACACACCCTGCGGACTACTCATAGATCATCCAGAGATTCACACCTGATGGGGATGTCGGTGTTGCCGTCGGAATTGGCGTCGGGGTGGCGATTTGGAATATCACCGAGTCCTCTGCCAAGAGTGTCGGCGTTGGGCTGGCGTTGAGAATCCGCGCCCGCAGCACCACCGGACCATTGTTCGGCACCTCAAACCCAGTGAACGTCGTTGACTTTTCTTGCCACTCGGGATGATTCACCAAGGACTCCGCAGGCTTGGTCTCCAACACGCCGCCACTGTTGCGCAACGACCACTGAAGTTTCAGATCATCCACTTTCGAAAAGACCGTCGCCAGACCTGAAATGTCATAGATGTCTCCAGTAACCAACGGCTGAGAGTTTGGAGGAGTCGTGGAGAGAATGTCCACGCCATAGTCCTCGGTGACTGAACCGATGATCGTCGCAAACCGCGGTGTGGTCAGTTTCTCCTGTGTTGCGCCATCCGGGTAAGACGCATACACCGCAACCGACATTTCTCGTTCGCTCGCCGGAACGATAACGGATCCAGACCATGTCCACGCGTCTTCACGATCTCGAAGGAAGTCATACTCAACAAGGCTCGTAATCGGCTCAGTGACAGAACCAACATCCGACGGCACAATCTGAGCGAACACTCGCGCCGGTTCCACGCCTTCCATCAGACGCGCCGTGAAACCAACTTCACTCCCGGCAGTAGCGCCCGCGTGTTCGGGGTAGACATCCAACACAAAGGGCAAGTCGGAGGCCTCGCCACCAGCGTAGGCATATCTTCTCCCGAGAAACAGCGTCTGTGCCAGCTGTCCATCGAATTTGTTAGAAACGCCATCCCCGTTGTCGTCTATCTGTGGCTCGATGTATCCCTGCAGAAAGGTCAACAAAAAATCGAGACCTGCGGTGAAACCGGCTCGCAGATGATTTCCACGATATGCCGCCCCCAACAACTTCTGGCTGAAACTTGTCGCCTGTGTTGACTTGGAAAAAAGCGCCGTGTCGGTACTCCGTCCAGAAGTCATCAAGACCCGCTGCTGCGCTCCCGTTGCCTTGCAGACGGACAGAAATGAACCGGAATACGGGCAGTCCACAACCAGAATGACGGTTCCTGTCACTGAACGTACCTGATAGGCGTCGAGTTTTGAATCCAGATCTGACGCACTGAGATCGTCTCCATTTGCCATCTCGATGAGACCTGCTCCGGGGCTGTCCCCGATCAGATGGACATACAGCCTGCCAATATCAGAGCCGACCGCATCAATAGCGTTCAGCACTGCTGAGGAACTCGGATAGCCATCGCTTTCTGGGTGAATAAACGGATTGATGTAATACTCAATCCATTCCGGATGATGAACCCCGCCCGAGTCTTGAAATCGGTCGAGATAGACACTGTAAGCGTAGGGTCCCAGCTTGGCGAACGCCGAATGCAGGTCGGGATCAAATGTATTTCCAACGGCGAGAATCGCTCGAATTGGAGTTGTATCCGCATCAGTTCCTTCCGATACTGTGATGCGGCTGAAGACCGGTTTCGAGAGACGTTCATAGGGCATTCTTGCCGTGATGGAGATGACGTGCTGTCCCGTCGTGGTGAACACGTCGGTTGTGGTTGCATACCAGAGTCGCGTGTCCGTACTGCTGTTGATCAGCGCCACGTGAGGCAGGTTCGTCACGGCATCACCGGAAATCGTTGGTGGCGCGGGCGGACGAACCACGGCGACAACTCCAAGGGGATCTTGCCCTGACAGTGTTTTTGTCCACAGTGTGACTGGCGTCCCCGGTGCCACAACGCCATCGCTCATCCAGGTATCGAACACCGGGAAAAAGTCATTCACATCCTGTGTCGAGTGAACTCCGTAAGCCCAGGATGCTCCAAAGAACTCTCTGTCTGCGGCATCAGTACCACTCGAGTCGTCGTCCAGCTGAGGAATCTGACCGCCGACGGGGAACTCTTCAAAGAACTGTCTGCCGGCACGCCAGGACTCTCCCATCGAGTTGCCCATATACGCGCTTCCAAGAAATGTGTACATGAACGAAGTCATGTCCGGAGGCGGCAGAAACGTTGCGACAGTATCTGAAGACGTCGAGGAGATGACAATGCGTTTGTGCCCGCCAACGCCACCCTTGCACGTTTCCACAAAACCGCCTGAATAGCAGGCATCAACAACAAGCGTCACATCCACCGGCTTTGCCGCCTGAAGATCATCGAGCCAGTTGTCGAGCGTGGCTGCTGGAAGAACCTGGGTTGGATTCATCTGGAAGTAGCAGCCGCTGTTGGTGATGAACCCATGATCGATCAGGATGATCATGAGCCGACCGGCATCCTGGGCAAACGTTCCTGTCGTTGCAGCCTGCAAAGCACCCAGTGTTGACCACCCATCCACATCGTTCAGACCGTCGTCGTCGGCATCGCGGAAGGGTTTTGTGGGATCTGAAGGATCGGTCGGTCCGAAGGCGCTCAAATACAGGATATCCTGTGCCTCGTAGCCGCGTCTCTTGAGGGTCTTATACGCGTACGCCCCAAGATCATCAGTCTGCTGTGCAATACTGTTGCCTGAATAGTCGCCACCACCTGCAACGATGATCGCCCGTGGGGGATTGAGTTCCCAGACCAGAGTCTGACCGTCTGTTCCACCAGTGATGATCTCTCTCCCTTCGCGGGAGAAGGCGACAGAAGTGACAGTGCCCGTATGCCCCTCAAGAGTTTGGATCAGTGCGCCGGTTGTCGCATCCCACAGGTTTGCCCCCGTCAGTATCTTTGTCCCGTCCGGAGAAAAGGCAACGGAATAGACAGAAGATCCCTGCCCCTGCCCCGAAAACGATCGGATCTCCGCTCCTGTCGCCACATCCCACAACTTGGCTGTCCCGTCAGCACTTCCCGTCAGAACACAGTTCCCATCAGGCGAAAAGGCAACTGACACTACATACCAATGATGTCCCGAAAACGTCCGGATTTGCGAACCCGTTTCGGCGTTCCAGAGTTCTGCGGTGTAATCATAACTTCCGGTGAGGACCTTCGTCCCGTCGGGCGAGAAGGCGACGGAATTAACAATATCGTTATGCCCCGTGAAGGTGCGGATCTGAGTGCCGGTTGTCGCATCCCACAGGTTTGCAGTACCATCCCAACTCCCCGACCCCGTCAGTATCTTTGTCCCGTCCGGAGAAAAGGCAACGGAATAGACAGAAGATCCCT
>JAKQFZ010000301.1 GCA_029558215.1 Candidatus Omnitrophota bacterium | reverse complement strand
CTCGCAGGGTCACAAACACCACCCATGAGACCGCCTCCGTAATGTCCAAAGCGACCCGACCCTGCTCAACGGCACATTCGGCTGCAACGTCCACACCATCCTGCTGGAAGATGGAGCCAAGAAGTTTCCCATCCAAGGTGTAGATTCGAACTTGCCACGAACAGTCCTTAACTGCCTGACCGGAGTTATGGATCCACACGTCCGCACTCCACTTCTGGCCAACACGCCATGTGAGCCTCTCATACTTCAGACTGATGTGAATCGGTTCGTAGGCACGCCTGACCCACCAATAAACCGGCTTCGGCCAGCCGAGATAGTCCACGGAGTTGGTACAGGCTGTGTTGGGAAATGACTCATTGAACTGCCAGGGACACGTGCCACTGCAATGCCACTTTCGGCGGCGGTGTGACTCGATGATGTACCGAAGTCCCTCCGCCTGCATCCATTGACTGGCTTTGACAAATTCTTCGATGGTCTCCAGCGAACCGAACATCTGCTCCAACTTGGGACGGTGCAGCCACCAGGCTCCATGATGCACCCAGACCGGATTGCTCGGGTCGGGTGGAAAGAGAAACTTCTCAGAAACAAAGCGGCGCAATGTCCAAAGATTTGTCGAGCCTTCCGTTCCAAACTCAGAGTGAAACAGAGGATCAATCTTCTCAAAGTAACGGTAATGCTCTTCAGGGCCTTGATATTGCCAGGGGCCATGCACATCGTGAAGTTTGCCGGTGCCTGCCAGCGCCTCGTTGGCACCCTCCGTTGGACCGGACGCTGACGTTGGAAGCCAGATTCGGTCGGGATCCAGTTCCCGAACCACGGACTTCAGGCGTGCCAGAGAAGGTGCCGCGTCGTTCAGAGGGGTCCAGTCCGCTTCCATCAGTTCATTGCCACCACACCAGATCACCAGAGAAGGATGATTCCTTCTCTGCACAACAAGGCTTCGCGCCTGATTCTCAATGTAGCCCAGATACTCGTCATCTGTGGGCGGTGCGTTGTCAATGCCCGACGAAGACTGCATGAACTCCTGCCACACGAGAATTCCCTTCCGATCGCAGAGTTCATAGAATTCCTCTCGTTCCAGATACCCTCCACCCCAGACGCGAAGAAGATTGCCGTGAGCATGGACAACCAAATTCAGCCAACGCTCATAGCGCTCAGGTTGCACACGACCGTACATCTGGTCAATGGGCACCCAGTTCCAGCCTTTGACAAAAAGCCGCTTGCCATTGATCTCCAGTGTATAGGGCAAGGCGTCCGGTGCAGCGTTCTCGTTGGGAATCATCCGAACCTGACGGAGTCCGCAAGAGACAGTCTTGGTGTCACTCACATTCCCAGCCTCATCCACAAGTTCAACAACAATACGGTAAAGTGGTTGCTCCCCCATGTCGTTCGGATACCAAAGACGAGGCGCTGGCACAGCGATCGAAAACTCGGCAACTCCCCTTCCCTTCTCAATCGCAACCTCAGTCTTCTGATCGGCAAAGCAGACACCATCGGGATCGAGAGCACGGATCCACACTTTCTGCACAGGCACGCTTGAGTCGCTGCTGCACATTGTCGCGCGAGTCACAATGTTCGCAGTACCATCGGAGATCTGTGGTCTGACCCAGACATCGTCCAGCCAAACGGGATCAGTCACGAGCAAACGAACGCTTTGCCAAATCCCCAAAGGAATGAGGCGTGTACACCAGTCCCAGTCATAGGCAAATCGGGCTTTCCACACACGCGCCTGACTGGTTCGACCGATCTGTCCTTGCACTTGAGAGACCGATGGGGCATGCTCGATGACGACAACGAGAGTATTCTCAGCGTCAAACCGGATTCTCTCGGTAACATTAAACTCGAATGGAAGACACATCCCCTCATGTGATCCGAGTGTTTCACCATTCAGGTAGACAGTACATGAATGATCCACTCCATCAAATCGCAGTCTGACGGTCTTTCCCCTCAGTTCTGTCCCAACCGCGAACTTCTTCCGATAGACCCAGTTGCGCTCGGAAAGCCATTCGCAACAAAGGCTGTTTCGATCCACCCAAGGGTCTGGTGCCAGACCTGCCTCGACCGCATCGGAGATCACATCTCCTGGAACCGTTCCTGAAATCCAGTCACTGGTGGCGGGAAAACCAGTTGCCGGTTCCCACTTTTCTTCCCAGACCTTTCGCCAGTCCTGTTCAAAAGGCAGCAGTGGCAACAACTGCCAATCATGACCATCCAGACGAATCTCCACGCAAGTCTCCTTTCGGTTTCCCAGCGACACTCCTGGCGCTGAAAAACTGACCGCCCGTTTCTGATACTCACGGAAGCAAACCTTCACACAGAGGAATTGTCAAGCGGAATTGGTGAAGAGGCGGGTGGGATACCTCGCACGGCAGCACTTCTTGATCACACTCTGCCATGTCTCCCAGGGACTTCGAAGAAGCCTATCTCTTCCAATTAGCGAGCGCGTGCAGGAGCGGACATAGCCCACTTGGCTGTAGGCTCTGGCTACTCATACTCCCCTCTGCTGACCATCTCGTCACGTCAGAGTTCACATTCCGACGCGCTGAAACGGTCTCACGTGTGGCCTACATGAATTCTGTGTTCCAAAGTTGTCAAAGTGGACGTATACTCTCCCAAAATGAACCTTGGAGCGTTTTCCAATGAACCGATGTCTTTTTGCCCTGATGAGTCTTCTGTTGGCGCTGCCTTGCTTTGCCGGTGAGTGGCCAGGTTGTGATCTGTCCGGAGCGCCTTTGCAGGAATACCGCGCTGAGGATGAGGTGCCGCTTCAGCAGTTTGCGATCGCCGGTTCAACGATTCTCGAATCCTCCGGTCTCCGACCGGCAAATATGGAGTG
>JAKQFZ010000292.1 GCA_029558215.1 Candidatus Omnitrophota bacterium | reverse complement strand
TCGCGCATCTGATGCGGTGCAGGAGTGATGTCCGGCTGAGCCAAGTGCTGAATCTGCGTCTCCTGGCAGCCGCTTCGATGATCCTGCTCGGTTTTGTGCTTGGATGCCCTTTCAGCATCCTTGATTTTCCAACGTTCATCCATGATCTTTCCTGGCAGTTCACTCGGGTACACTCGGGGAGTTTTGGCATGGATGTTGACAGCGCATGGCACTATTACTTCACCGAAGCCTTTCCCTATTCGATAGGCTATGGCCTGACCGTGTTAAGTGTTATTGCTTTTCTGTTCAGCGTGTTCAGGCATACCCGAGAGGATATCCTGGCTGGTTCTTTTGTGTTTTGTTACGCCCTCTATGTAGGAAGTTGGAAAGTGGCAATTCACAAGTACATGTTGCCTGTGTTGCCACTGATGCTTCTGTTGTCCGCAAGGTTCATTGTCGAGATGTCTGACCAGATGAGGCATCCAAAGCGTGCTGCTCTCTTTGTTCTTGTGCTCTCGCTGGTCTTCGCTGCAGAGCCCTTCGCAAGGAGTGTTCGAGGAAACTATCTCCTGTGCCAGAAGGACACTCGAACGGTTGCCAAAGAATGGGTTGAGAACAATATACCTCACAACACCACAATCGCCGTTGATGCGGGGAACTTTGATCTGGCCAAGTTCAGTCCCCCGCTCAATGATTCCGAGGAGAGCCTCAGAAAGAAGCGGGAACGACTTCTCACCGAAATGCCCGAAACCTGGGCTGCTGCCAGAGACAAGATCGTGAGGTACCTTGACATCCAGTTGAAGTATGCTCAAAGGGGCGGCTATCAACTGACACACATCGTCCACAACAGTGACACGGACATTGACACCAACGTCAGCGTTGAGAGATTCCGAGCAGATGGAATCCGCTATGTCATCGCCAGCAGTTATGCATCCCAAGTCTATCTTGATCCAGTCTTCAGGGCCAGCTCACCTGGAAAGGCACAATACTACAGCGCCTATTACACATCCCTGGAGCGTGAATGTCGGCTGATTCAGGCATTCTATCCTGTGTCAGCAAAGGAGGGGCCGGGTCCCATCATCAAGATCTATGAGGTACCTGCCAGCAGTGAATCTCAGGATGGCCCAATCGAAGGGAGAGATGAAGCATGAAAGTAGTATTGGTAGCGCCCCCATCCGAGAAGGGGAAGTATGAACACGGAAATCAGTCCCTTCCAAAAATCGGTTTGGGTTACCTTGCCTCCATGCTCGAAGCGAAAGGGATTCCGTGCGAGATCATTGATGCGAAATTCGAGAGACTCTCTCTTGACGAAGTGCTTTCCAGGCTGAATGCCTTGAAGCCGGATCTCGTCGGACTGACGGCGATGACACCGGACATCTGTGACGCGGCACTCGTAGCGCGTCAAGCAAAGGGGCAGAATCCGAAATGCTGGACCATTGTGGGTGGTCCCCATGCCATGGCGCTCCCAAGAGAAACCATGGAGGAGTTTCATGAGTTCGATCTCCTGATCGCTGCAGAGGGGGAGTATGCGTTGGTTGATGTGGTACGTGCCCTGGAAGAGAATCGCGCAATGGAGAACATCGCCGGAGTTGCTTTCAGAAAGGATGGGCAGGTATACGTGAATCCAGTCGGTCCGTGGATCGACAATCTCGACTCACTTCCCTTTCCGGCATGGTCTAAATATCCATCGCATTCTGATGTCTATTATGTGCTTGCTGTCCGTGGATGTCCATATCGTTGTGTGTTCTGTATGAGAAGCATGGGAAAGACTCCTCGAAGGCGGTCGCCCGAGAATGTCGTACAGGAGATACAGTGGCTGGTGCAACAGCACCATGCCAAGGAGTTCATCTTTATTGATGAGACGTTCGGCCTGAATCGAGAGCATGTCGCACAGATGCTGGCACTTCTCACTGACAGGGGACTCCATAGAACAATTCGATGGACAGCTCAGACTCGCGTTGATCGCGTGGACGAGGATCTCCTCCGATCCATGAGAACCGCCGGCTGCTATAGAGTGGAGTTCGGCATCGAGTCAGGAAATCAGAAAATCTTGGATGCTGTCCAAAAGGGAACGACGTTACAGCAGGCTGAGTATGCCGTTCGTCTGGCTAAGAAGTCCGGACTTCAGGTGGGATGCAGTTTCATCCTGGGCCATCCCCATGAGACACGAGAGACAGCTCAGGATACCATTGACTTCCTGGCCAAGTTGAATCCTCACAGTGCCTCCATCGGCATCATGATCCCCCACCCGGGCACGGAAGTGCACGAGATGGCGGTCAAAGGCGAGGGGGACTATGTTTTCTCTGCAGCATCCTGGAGTCAGTTTGTGAAATTCGGTGGCGGCGGACTGGAGTTGAAGAATCTTCCAAGGCGCAGTCTGGAACATCTTCAGGCGAAGGCATATCTGACCTTCTACATGCGCAACCACCGATACTGGGATTTTCTCAAGTATGCCTATTCCCACAGACGTCAAGCATTCGTCGCAGCTCGCAGATTGATTCCTCGCATACGAAAAGGGCAGTCTGTGCGTGCAACAGGAAATGGAGCAAAGACCAATGGATAAAGACACAATCCTGTTGTCTTTGGTTGTGCCAACCTACAATGAGATCGCCAATCTGGATCCTCTCCTGTCGCGTTTGCACAGCAGTCTGCGCGATATTTCCTATGAGATTATCTTTGTGGATGACAACAGCCCGGATGGGACCGGGAAGATTCTGGACAGCCTTGCCGATGAGTATCACCTGACAGTCATCCACCGCAAGGGTAAGCTGGGCCTGGCATCCGCAGTGCTTGAAGGGTTTCGGGTGGCGAGCGGAAGCATTCTTGGCTTCATGGACGCCGACCTGAGTCACCCTCCGGAGACAATACCAGAGATGCTCCGGAGTATCCTCGAACGGCAGGCGGACATCGTCATAGGCAGTCGCCTTGTGGACGGTGGTGGGGTCATCGGGCAATGGCCACAACACCGGTATTTGAACTCTTACATCGCGGAAGTGATTGCGAGACCATTGACTTGTGTCAGGGATTCCATGTCGGGGTTTGTTCTGCTGAAAAGATCGGTGATCGAGAATGTGCCTCTGATTCCACGCGGTTACAAAATGGGCTTGGAGATTCTTGTCAAAGGCAACTACTCAAAAGCCCAGGAAGTGCCTATTCTGTTCGACAATCGCAAGAGAGGAAGCAGCAAACTGGACTGCAGAACCCGATGGGAATACCTTGTACAGATAATCGATCTGTATCTCTATAAGGCTAGGCGTGTTCTGAAACTATCAAAAAGGACCAAGACTGTGGAAAGGAACTGAAGAACGTGACCAACGTCACTTTGGTGATGCCACGCTTTAAGTATGCCGCGGGTGATTTTTCGCTGGGGCTTGCATCCATTGCATCTTATCTGAAGCAGAGCCTGAAGGATGTTCAAGTTCATGCTGTGGATGCAACATTTGACCCAGACATGGAGCACATCGCGGAACAACTGCGGCAGCATCCCGCCGATATCACGGGCATCTTCATGGATACTCTGATGTACCGTGACGCGCTTGCGGTGGCAAGAATCGCAAAAAAGCACTCTCCCTTCGTCATCGTTGGAGGCCCTCATCCGAGTATTCTTCCAGAAACGGTGATCAGCGATGACAGCGTTGATGCGGTCTGTATTGGAGAAGGGGAACAGACATTCAGTGAGTTGGTTTCATCTCGCAAGGAAGGCAAGAGCCTCGAAGGCGTGAAAGGGTTGTGGTTTAAGAGCGATGGGGCAGTTGTCAAGAACGAGCGTCGGATGCCGATCGAGGACATTGATACTCTTCCTCTTCCAGACATCGAGATATTTGACGTGGAGCGATACATAGCCAATTTCATCCAGCTCGACTCGTACAGCCCAAACCTGCGTGGAATGTCCGTCATCGTGTCCCGAGGCTGCCCGTTTGGATGCTCTTATTGCCAGCCCGTCTTGGATACTATCTTTGGCAAGCGTTTCCGGATACGATCTCCTCGCAAGACGGTCGAGGATCTGAAATACCTTAAGCAGAAGTACCGGCTGGACGGTGTCTACTTTCAGGACGACACACTCACGGTATCCAGAAAATGGATGGCTGAGTTCTGCGCTCTGGCAGTGAGTGAGAGACTGGACATGGTTTGGGCGTGCAATACAAGAGCAGACTGGGGGAGCATGGATCTCCTTCCCGCCATGAAGAGAGCAGGTCTGGTCAAGATCAAGTTTGGTATTGAGTCCATCTGCGACCGCATCAGGAACGGCATCTACCAGAAAGGCATCGCCAAGGAACAGATCTACCATTTGATCGATGCTGCAACCAAGGAAGGGATACAGGTGACAGGTTTCTTCATGCTGGGAGCACCGGGTGAGAGGCTTCGAGAGATTCTTAAGACAATTCGTTTCGCCGCGAACTCCCGACTGACAGAAGCGAACTTCTCAGTCTGTGTCCCTCTACCTAAAACCTCTCTCCATGAGATGGTCAAGCGGGAAGGGGCTGTTCTGTCGGAGAACTATGCCGACTATGACTACTATCATGCTGTTCGACCGACAGTCGCTCAAGGGGACGTTTCATCCAAATGGCTGGAGCGACTCAAGAAGCTGGCGTATCTGAGTTTTTACTTTCATCCGAGACGAGCGCTGCACACACTGAGCATTATCTGTGGACGCACCGGATTTCGAAAACTGTTGCAGAAGCTCAAGAGATTTTGACAATGCGGAATCTGTCGCACGGTAGGTCATAATGAAAAGGATTGTACTGATACAACCTCACGAAGGTGTCTACAACAAGGTTCTCAAGCCTTGGATTCCTCTGTCTCTGCTTTCCACGGTGGTCAAACTGGATGCCGAAGGATGGCCAATTTCCATAATCGATCAGAGGGTGAATGCAGACTGGTCTCAAGATCTGGTCGCTCTGTTAAGTCAGCAACCCGTTTGTGTGGGAATCACCTCTATGACGGGATCGCAGATCCTTGGAGGTCTGAAGGCAGCACGCATCGTCAAGCAGTACAGCAAGGTTCCTGTCGTGTGGGGCGGAGTTCATTCATCCATCTTCCCAACGCTGACGTTGAAGGATGATCTAGTGGACATCGTGGTTCGTGGCGAGGGGGAGGTGACCTTCTATGAGTTGGTCAAGAGATTGCAGGAAGGCCACTCACTGGACGGGCTCCAGGGAGTGTGGTTCAAACGCGACGGCCAGATCGTTGAGAACCCCGAGCGAGATTTCATCAACATGGATGATTTCCCGGATGTCCCCTATCATCTGGTGAATCTGAACGACTATCTGCACCAGTTCTTCGGACAGAGGCGTGTTTTGGAGGTTGAGTCATCTCGCGGTTGTCCTTACGCTTGCGCCTTCTGCTATAATCCGCTCTATGGCAAGAGAAAGTGGCGCGCACTCGGAGCGGAGAACGTCATCGGGCGGATCCAAACCCTGGTTGACAGGAACAAAGTCCGGTGCTTTCATTTCATAGACGATGGTTTCTTCATAGACAAAGATCGAGTCAGACAGATCATGGAGGGCATCGTCCATAGGGGGCTTGAGATCAAACTCGGTTTCCAGGGTGCTCGTATAGACACCCTTCGGAAAATGAGTGATGAGGACATGAACTCTCTGTGCAGGGCGGGTGGCACCTTTCTCCAATTCGGAGTGGAATCCGGGTCACCACGCATCCTCCAGTTGATCAACAAGCAGATTGAAGTGGGAGAGGTTATCGAATTGAACCGTAGGCTCGCGAGGTTTCCTTCATTGATTCCTTACTACAATTTCATGTGTGGCTTTCCCACTGAGACCCGGGAAGACCTTTTCATGACAACTTCGCTTGCCTGGCAACTCTTGGCTGAGAATCGACAGGCGATGATCAGCCCCTTTCATCACTACAAACCCTATCCCGGCACCCCTCTGGCAAAGATTGCCACTGATGAGAACTATATTACCGGCAAAAGCCTCGAGGAATGGGGGCATTTCGACTGGACTGAGGGGATCAAACACGAGAGAGACAAGAGCAGTTTGAGGCTCCTGAAGAATGTGGAAATGGTTTCGATATTCGCAGACCGAAAGATGGAATCCCAGTCGGACTCCAGGCTTTGGGCGTTTCTGGGTTCCCTGTATCGTCCCATTGCAAGGCTCAGACTGAGGCATAATATCTACTCGTTCATGCCCGAGGGACGGCTGCTGAGACACTGAAAGGACAGATGCAATGAAAACAATTGCTTTTGGCAAAGGAATCCGAACAGAGACGGTGGCGAGGATGTTGCTTGCCTGTGTGCTGGCAGTGTGCTTGACGGGATGCGAGGCTCTGAATGCCCTCTCACAGGGCGCTCCAGTGACAGTTTCCACTGACTGGAGCGCACCAGAAGTGCTCCCATCTCCGGTAAACAGTCCGGAATGGGAAGACAGTCCATCCATCACTCCAGATGGCAAGACCCTGTTTTTTACCAGGGGACGTGATCGAGACGTTGAAACGTACCTGACTCACAAGACCGAGACTGGTTGGAGTGAGCCTGAACCGTTGGACAAGATCAACCTGAAGTCCTTTCCGACCGGCGGAGCACATACACAGGATGGAAAGACACTCTTCCTGGCCTCATTCCGTCCCGGCGGCCTTGGCCAAGCGGATATCTACAAATGTCAGAACGTCGATGGTGTTTGGACTAACCTGGAGAACATCGGCGCACCTGTCAACACGGAACACATGGAGAGTGAGCCGTACATTTCTCCAGACGGCAAGACGCTCTACTTCGCATCCAACAGAACGGGGAATACGGATATATGGTTCTGTACACGCGCCGGAGACTCCTGGACTGAACCAGAAAACATGGGACCTCCCATAAACACTGATAAGGACGAAACACAGCCTTTCCTCACCCGCGATGGGAAGCAGCTCTACTTCATGGCAGTCAACAGGAATGGAATCGGAGGCCCCGCGATATTCCATTCGGTCAAGAGAAACGACCATTGGCAGACGCCAACCTTGGTCGTTTCAGGGATGGTTGGAGAGCCAACGCTGACCGCTGACGAACGATATCTCTATTTCGTCCATATCATCATGAGCGCATCGCAACTCACGGATGCGGAGATCATGGTTGCCAGACGGAAATGAAGGACATCAACAAACAGGTCGCCGGAAACGGCGAACCTGCAAATCATTGATAAGGCAGGAGTCAAAGCATGGAGTCAACGAAACACCCTGGAGCGCGATGGGATGGAATCCCATCACTGAGAGATCTTCTGGCTGTCGTTTTTAAGCACAAGTTGGGTTCTGCCATCTTGTTCCTGATCATCGTCTCCGTTGTGACGACGATTACCTACGTGAGACCTTTCATGTATCGTGCATCCTCAAAGATACTCATCAAGTTCGAAAGAGATGAGGTTCCCCTCAGCAGAACCAGTCAGGTCTCGCGGCCGATTCTCACAATGCGCAGCGCGGAAGAGGATATCCGCACAGAGATGGAGATTCTCAGCAGTAAGCATCTCATAGAGGCCGTGGTGAACAGACTCGCGTCCGACCTGTCCGGATCGGGTCATCCCGAACCAACTACGTTCTGGGCACGGACAAGAAGCCAAATCGCAAAAATCATGGGAACCGCCTTTCAGGGAATTCTCCAAGTGGGTTACAGACTTGGCCTGATGCGGGAACTGACACCCACTGAATCTCTGTTGAGAAGCGTCCAACAAAACCTTGAGATTGAAGCAATCGGAGACTCCAATGTCATCCGAATCAGCTATTCCTCCTCGCGTCCTGATCTGTGCGCAAAAGTCGTCAACACGATGACTGAACTTTACCTCGAACAACATTTGAATGTTCACAAGACCCCTCGGGCGCAGGAATTCTTCACCGAACAGAAGACTCTTTGGGAAGAGCGTCTTGGAGCACAGGAAAAGGAGATTCTGGAATTCCGTGAAAAATGGTCTCTCTCTTCGATCGAACTGGAACGCGGAACCCTTTTGGAGAGCATCTCAACGGCCATGATGGAAAATGATCGTCTGCAGGCCGAGATCGAAGATGCCGAGGAGAGGCGGGATTCCCTCAAGAAGCAAATGACTGAGAGAACAAACTACATTGAGCCCGACAAGGTCAGTCCTGCTCTTCTGGCAGTTGATACCGTCTATCGCAATCTGGACAATGAACGCTTGATGACCGAATCCACACTTCAGGGGCTTGTAGCAAAGAGCCAGCTCTACGAAAAGCAGCTGCAATCCTACCGAAATCGTCTGGATGTGCTTGATCAGAACGAAATACAGCTGAAGGGAATGGATCGGGAGTTGGCGATTTTTGAGGATAACTACAAGACCTACTGCGGCAAACTGGAAGAGACTCGAATATCGGAGGCACTGGATCTCGAGCGGATCTCCAATGTAACGGTGATCGAACCGGCAATTGTCCCATTTGAGCCCATTCGCATCATTCCATTCCTCCCAACTCGTGTGCTCCATATCCTTGCAGGCGTGATCGTCGGACTGCTCTCCGCACTTGGATACGCGTTTCTGACAGAACAGATGAATCATACTTTCAGCTCGAGGGAAGACGTGGACAGAATGCTCAACATCCGATGCCTGGTCTCGATACCGAAGGAGTGAGCAGTGACGGAGGCAGTTCGCTGACCAACCAACCTGCAGAAGCCATGAAAAGTCGAGAAACAGAATCTTGACCCATTTCGGGAAGGGAAAACAGCTTGTTGCTCGTCTGGCAGTCGTCACGTTCCTAGGCGTGTCGATCGGGCTTGCTCTATCGATTGTGCTTGGACTGCAACTGAGATATCTCCTGGTTGGGCTGTTCGTGGTGCTCGTTCCTTTGACCGTACAGATGACTGGACGATGGAAGCAGTTTTTCCTTATCGCTTTGATGCTCGGCATCCCGCTGCAGATCAAGAAGACGATCTTTCCCTATTCAATAACACATGTCGGAGGCCCGGGTGGAATTGACGTTCTTTTCGCCGACGGTGCACTGATAGCGCTTTATCTGCATTGGGCGCTGATGACGATCACGAGAAGGCAGGAGCGGGCAATCCGTATCACCGGCATTGATTTGCTGGTCGCACTTCTGGGCGCAATTTGTCTGCTTTCATTAGTGAACACGAAAGAGCCGACCCTCGTTCTTATTGACCTTATCCGTGTCGTGAAGGTCACTCTGCTCTATTTCTACCTCGCCAACAATATTCGCACACGAGAGGAGATTCGCCTTGTCGTGTGGTCACTCATCGCCGGCGCAAGCATCCAGGGATGCGTCACACTCGTGCAGGCGTATCTGGGACGTCCGATCGGGCTGCACCTTTTTGGAGAAGTACTTCAGTTCGGCGAGATGAGCGCGGGAGTTTCCATATATCGCAGACCCAGCGGACTGATGCAGAGTGCAAACACTCTTGGACTATATCTGCTCTGTCTTCTACCATTGAGTCTAAGCGCGCTTTTCTGGACCGGAAGCATTTTCGCCAGGCTGTTCTGTCTTGGCACTTTTGCCGCAGGCACCATGGCGCTGATCATCACTTACTCTCGGGGCAGCTGGCTGGGCTTCATCTTTGGCTCTTTGGTTTTCTTCCTGTGGCTGTTGCGGAAAAAACTGATCACCTATCGAAGACATTTCCATTTGCTTGCGCTCTTCGCGTTGCTGGTGATGATGATCCTGGTCATTATGTGGCCCAAGATCATGGATCGCCTTCTGCATACGCCGTCCATCCCCATTCATACACGGACATTCCTCACTCGGCTTTGCCTGAAGGTGTGCGCAACCCATCCATTGCTGGGTGTTGGTTTGAACACTTCGGCGGAGACGGCAACTCGTATGATCTTGACGGTTCGGGATCCGCACAACATCATAGATTACGTCATGGCAAATCCTCTGGTGCACAATCTCTACCTTCTCATGCTGAGTGAGATTGGCCTATTGGGGCTTTCTGTCTTTCTTTGCCTCTTGGTGGCCTTGTTCAGACAGGCTCTGAAGGCCATACAGATCCAAGATCGACTGGCCATGTCGGTGGGTGTTGCGATCTATTCCGCCCTCTCAGGATTCCTGGTTGCAGAACTTTTTGACTTCTCCTACCGCCTAGACCAAGTCTTCTACCTGTTCTGGGCGCTCAGTGGCTTGATCGTCGCAATCAACAGGCGACAGACTCATCTTGATAGTACTGCATCAACGGATGCTGAGGAGCAATACGCTGTTACCCCCTCAGGATAACGCGCGACAGAACGAAGTTGAAACTCAACAACAGAGAATTGCGCTGCGATCTCTGCCAGTTCGCGCTTGGCTTGCCTTCACCTCGCGCTGTAATCTCAATTGCCTGCACTGTCCCCGTGGGAGTGTTTCAGATCGTCCTCGCTCAGAAGTGGACATA
>JAKQFZ010000269.1 GCA_029558215.1 Candidatus Omnitrophota bacterium | reverse complement strand
CGCCAGGCACAGAGCAACCCAAAGAAGTCTCATCAGCATAGCAGGAAAGACACTGATTCGATCAGCCGGCTTATCCTGTCGCGACGCAGGAATCGTCTCAGATGGGTTCTCGTGATTCATGACGGGCAGTGTACTTTTGCTATGACGTTCGTGCAAGCGCTTTGGTTGCTTTGCAGACAATCTGATCATCGCTCTGGACAACATTGAGGGAGTCCGCTATAGAGATTCAAAACTTAACTTATTTGCCCCTGCAATAATGAAAGGAGTCACGAGTGTTGGAGAAAGTTAGAGTTGGTGTTATCGGTGTTGGTGGAATGGGACAGGGACACTGCAAGCGACTCGCTGGAGACATCCAGAACGCAGAGCTGACGGCAGTCTGTGATGTGGATCCGGATACTTTGCAGGCTGTGTCGACACAGTACGGAGTGCCTGGGTTTTCATCCCATGGGGAGTTACTCTCAAGCGGCAAGGTAGACGCTGTAGTGATCGCCACTCCTCACTATTTTCATCCGCCCATTGGCATTGATGCCTTTGATGCCGGTATGCATGTGTTGACTGAAAAGCCAATGGCAGTCACGATCGGCGCAGCAGAGAAGTTCGCAGCAAAGGCACGAGAGTCAAAGAAGGTCTTTACCATCATGTTTCAGAAACGCTTTTCTGGAGCGTTTCAGACAGCAAAGAAGCTCGTTGAAGAAAAGGCCATCGGTGAGCTTTATCGAGTTAGCATGATCGCTACTGGGTTTCGAACGCAGCGCTACTATGACTCGGGTGCTTGGCGCGCGACCTGGCTTCACGAAGGGGGCGGCGTCATTATCAACCAAGCTTCGCACGAGCTGGACTTCTTCACGGCTCTGGTCGGTCTTCCCTCACAGGTATGTGCCAAAGTCAGAACTCGTCTACACCGCATCGAGGTTGAGGATTTCGGCCACTGCATCATGGAGTTTCCCAATGGCGCTGTTGGCTATCTCTGCATCAGCACCGATGAAGCTCCAGGAACGCATAGGATTGAACTGTGTGGTGACTCGGGTAGAATTCTGATTGACGGCAACAAGATTCTCCTAAGCAGACTCGACACGCCATCGCTGAAGGATTTTGCCCTACAATCTGACACCGTCTGGGGAAGTCCTAAGGCGCAAACTGAGGAAGTTGCGATCCCTGACGGAAAAGCAAACCACGGACATGTCTTGCAGAATTTCGTAAACACCATCCTTGGTAAAGAGGAACTTGTGATAGATGGTGCGGTCGGACTGACGGAGTTGGAGCTCGGAAATGCTATCCACCTTTCCTCTCACATCGGAAAGGCTGTGGAGTTGCCCCTTGACCGTCAGCAGGTTGAGGATCACTTCGCACAGTTGAGAAGGATCTCCAAACCGAAGGCGAGCATCTCTGTTGCTCGGGAGACAGATCCACAACACTTGCAGAAGTAGGGCATCAGAGGGATAGGACACCCTCTGGCTCACCGGAGTGCTCCAACGCCTTGCTTGGCTTAGGAAGCCCGATGGGCTTCTTCCTGAATTCGGTTCTGTGTCTTGATGACTATTCCCTCTTGGAATGGGCTGAACGGCTCACTTCAAGAGGGATTTCTCTGAGCTCTAGAGGAATCTGCATTTTAGGGCAGTGACTGTGTGATGATATTTGTAAGAAGGGTTTGGACGAGCCAGAGGCCGAGGATGGCTACCCAAGGTGAGAAGTCCATCATTCCGACAGCACTCCAAGGGAAGAAACGCCGTACCATCTGGAGAAAAGGAGATGCAAGCGCATTGAGGATTTGGACTGACT
>JAKQFZ010000232.1 GCA_029558215.1 Candidatus Omnitrophota bacterium | reverse complement strand
GCAGGACGGTGAGTGTTGATACAACAATCAGGAGAACGATAGCCGGTTTCATCACCCGGAACAACAGACCAGCCAAAATCAGCACGATTCTCTCCGGCCGCTCCGCGAGACCAACGTCACAGCGCAGAATCAGGCATTCCGCCCGTGCTCTGGCGTAACTGGTCATGAAGGCTCCCAGGAAAGCGAGACAGCAAAGAAACGGCCAGAGAAGTCCTGTCTCGTTTTGAGCGTAGTAGAACGCAAGCCCGAGGTGAATAGCCGCATCGGAGATTCGATCGCAGGTTGAGTCAAGGAACGCTCCGAAACGGGTCTCCATTCTGAAATTGCGCGCAAGGGAACCATCCAGAAGATCCAGGAGTCCTGAGAGCAGAAGCACAAGACCTGCACTCAGCCAATGACCTTGCCAGATGAACACTCCGACAATCAAAGTCAGAAGCATGCCGACAACCGTGATCTGATTCGGCGTAATCCGCAGGCGGTAGGCCACTTGGGACACAGGTAAGAGGGCTTTTGAAGCAGTATGACCGATGAGCGATTTCAGCATGACCCATCCATGAGTACGCATTCCTCGATTTTGTTGTAGCCACTCAAGACTCTCCGTAAGTCTTGATCGGGAGAAGCCTTCTCGTCAAAGGTAAAACAGTCTCAACGATCAAAACAGTTGCCCATTCCAACCGCTCGGCGTATTATCTCAGATAGCGGGTGCATGTGCTGGCCGCATGACTATCGCCCGGGAGGTTACATTATGACCCAAGTTTTGACGCTTGTTCTTCTAGCCGCCATCCTTTGTCTTTTCTTTGTCAAGAGGGAACGGGTTCGTTGGCGGATCTTCCTCGAGACGTCGCTTCTTGTCCTGGTGATCACCATGTGTTTTGATCTTTCATCCGAGACGGTGGCTTTGGAGGACTACGCGAGACCAGCGATCATCGTACTTTTGTTTATGCTTCTCTATTTGCGGTACCAGGCGTGGGTCAAGCGAGCCAAGTCGCTGAAGCCGCCTGAGACGAATCAAGAGACTCAGCCACAACCGGTGCCAACTGAATCTCCGTCTCGATAACGCGTTGAGCCCTTCAACTCATGTTGCGGTGTTTTCCGTCTTCCAGTGGTAGTGTTCTTGAACTGTGCGCGTAAGGCCGAGTGGCAGATATGCTCTCCGGCGACGGTTCGAAAACTCAATGTCCTCTGTGTTTCCAGTATGTGAAGGTGCAGTATCTTTGGTCGGCAGGATCTCACACATATTCCGTTCCGGTCTCTCTCGAGCGTTCTGTCTCACGAAGGGATGACCGCCGCTTTTCCGAACCTGTGAACAAGCGAGTTGATCTGCTTCGGTACTCTGTTTGACACGAGTGTCTGAATCCGTTAGTAGTATTCTGGTTTTCATGCAGCGGGATGCTTCAAGTGGTTCAAAGCGTCTTTCGAAGACCAGCATCCGAAGAAGTTTGAGCAAGTTTACAGCCCAGGTGATCTGTTGCGGAAACAGGCTTTCGGACAGGAAATGATCTAAGGTATGGTGTCTTCTTTTTGCGGAAAATTCGAGAGTAGTGCGAAACTCAACGGTGTCAATGTCGCGCACTGCATCACGACGAGTGATGTTGTCCAGTACCTGTTGCGGTTGGCACATCGCAACGGTACCGACAGGTTCCTTTCCGTTCCCCCGCCATTTGCGGAGGAGAAGATCATCCTCGAAGGACTTCGCCGCGAAGGCATGAAGTGTTTCCAAGAGGACATTCGGAAATGGATTCTGCAGCCATGCTTTGGGCTCACGGGAGCCGTTAGTGGCATTGCCGACACGGGGGCGCTGTTGCTCAATGTGGCGAATGAGAGCACACGGTTGGTGAGTTCATTGTCTGCGGTTCACGTAATCCTGCTGCCATCCAACAATATTGTTGCGACGATGGAGGATGCGATC
>JAKQFZ010000016.1 GCA_029558215.1 Candidatus Omnitrophota bacterium | reverse complement strand
TGCTTGAAGAGTTGAAGCCGGAATACTTCATGCTGCTTCAGCCAACTTCCCCGCTTCGCTTGCCAGAAGACATCGACAATGCTCTGGACCTTTTGCCGTGTGATTGTGTCGTGAGTGTTGCAGAGACTCACGCCCCCAATTACTGTTTTTCGAGTCAAGACAGCGAGCCAATGACTGTCTGGCCGAATGTGGACCCGATCCGGCAGGAACTTCCAGTTTTCTACCAAGTCAATGGGGCGATCTACCTTCTCCGTTCATCGGTTTTTCTCGAATCAGGGTCATTCTTCCCTTCATGCAAGCGTTTTCTGGTGATGCCGCCTGAGCGGTCAATCGACATTGATCATTGGTGGCAGATCATTTGTGCTGAAGCCCTTCTGAAAGACAGAGGGCCGTAGCAACTGTTGGAACACCCACAAGGTACGGAAACATGATGACGCCGCAGAGGTTCATTCAGTTGTTGAATCGGGGCGAAGTTGAGACGGTGAAGGGCTTGCACGGACGAATCATCCGTGGTCATTCGGACGAAGATTTTCGCACCCTCACCAACGACAAGAAGCGGCTATTGGTCTTTCTGACCGACGCTGACGGCCTGACCAACATCCTGAACCACCAGACCACCTATGCACGGTTGAAAGCCGTGGGCTACGACGACGGCCACATCAAACGTCTACACGACGAGAAGACGAAGTTCCGGATCGTGGTCTTCCCCGAGGGTTCCTCACTCTCGGCAGACTGGGACGGGATGATGACTGCCTGCTCTCAGGTCTACCCCGAGACCAAGGAGTCCTGCAAGAAGTACGGAGAGCGGTTCAAGAACACGCCGTACACCCACTTCGAGGTGATGGCGGGGTTCTCCTTCGGGGACCATGACAAACCCGAAGACCCACGTTTTATGACCTACGAGCGGTGGGCTCAATCCGACCGCAACTTTGTTGACTTGCGGCGGCTCCTGTACCATACTATCCACGTTCGGGAGAAGTACCGGGGCGACGGCTACACTGAAGGGGCTGATGGTCGGCCCAATGTGAGGGAGTTCATGCTCCCAAACAAGCCCATCGCAGACATCGCAGGAAGTGTTGTGGCCGAACTTGAAGAGTTGCGGCTGCCTTGATGATTGAGGCCGGACGGGAAGAGATTCACGGGCCATCACGGGCTTTTGAGAGAGCCCATCGCAAACGAGCAGAAGGAGGCTGAGAATGCTCAAGTTCAACCAGCAGACGCTTGATGAGAAGGCATGGCGGGTCGTCAACTACGTCGGGATGCCCGACTTGCCGAAGGCCGAACGATCTCACCTTTCCAGCGAGAGATGTCAGGAACTCAAGGCCGAGGCGAAGACTCGGCAGTTCGCCAGCGTGTTGCCGTGGACTCATCGGGACAAGAGCAACGGTACGCTCGTCACGACGAAGCTCTCAGACCTCGAAGCGGACCACCTCGAAAATCTGCTGATCACGCAGATTCACCTGCCGCCAGCCTACAAAATCGCCATCATCGCCGAGTTGCGTGATCGGTGGCAGAAGCAGGGCGTTGAACGTCAAGCCCTTCACTGGCGACAGGAACTTGACCTCGAAGCAGAAAACTCGACTCAAGCCGAAACCAACTTCGGTCTCACAGCGCAAGATGTCATCGACAAGGCAGCCGCCGAGGAAGATTCCAAGGTGGAATATCTTGCCAGTGAGGAGTTTTCACGCTCTTTGGCAAACATCTATTGGGCAGAGAAGGTCAAGGGACAACAGCAAGAGAATGGTCGTCTTGCTTCGATCATTGGCAAGAAGAACAGGGAAATTTTGAACCTGTTGGCCCTGACCGGCCAACTCAAGGCTCGGCTGAAGACCGGGCGTATTGCGACCATGCCGGACCCGGAACTTCTGTCGGCTCAGGAAGTGATCAACAAGGCGGCGGCAGAAGAACAGCCCCTCGATTGGACCGAACGTCACGACAAATGCCCCGAGAAGCATCTGCCGAGCCAGATCACGCTTCATTGCGGGCAGGACTTCAACGTTACTTTCACTCCGACTCAACTGAAGTCGGAGTTGACCAAAGCTCTTGGCTTTGATCCATTCGATACGCTGAGTGATATGCGAGAGCACTTCTGGTGTGCCAACGAAGTCATTCAGAGCCTCTCGAACGTGATCGACGAAGCTCGCCTGAAGGGAGACGAGGCCAAGAAGCTGGCTCAAGAAGCCATTCAGAAGGGCGAAAAACTCTTGGCTCAACAAGCCATTGAC